>CALBTA010000422.1 GCA_937967755.1 uncultured Planctomycetaceae bacterium
TGCTAATGCCGGCTTTCAATCGCCGGAAGCCGGAGCGGCCCTGAATCTATCTGAGCCAATACGGCGCTTGCACACGACAGCAGTGCAGCGACCGCCAGCGAAGAGGTGATGTGATATCGGCGAGGGCGCATGGCGAACCGGTTGCGGCAATACCCCCTTGCGTTCTGCCTATCGACGCCGACCGGCTTCCACCTTAGTCAAACTGCAAAAACTTTGCGGGCCGCCGGCGCGCATTGCCGATAACCCACGCATGCTCCTCGCGCCGCCAACGCCGTTCTCCATCGACCGGGCTTTTGCTTTGGCGACGGCGGCGGAGCTAGCGTATTCACCAGGCGATCAGATCACAACTTCCGTTTGCGATGATTGGGGATTCGACGACTGCCGGTTCATCGATTCCGACGATTCGCAAGCGTTCATCGCCATCGACCGCGACGTGTTGATCGTCTCGTTTCGTGGTACCGAGGCGAACTTCAGCGACTGGCTGACCGACGCCGACTTCTCTTTGGTGAAAGGCCCGCTGGGCGGGAAAGTTCACGAAGGCTTTTACGACGCGCTGGCCGACATCTGGCACAAAATGGCCGCGGAAATTGCCTACCTCGATCCGCAGCAGCGCAAGTCGCTGTGGGTGACCGGGCACAGCCTGGGCGGAGCGCTGGCAACGCTCGCCGCGGCCCGTTGGATTGAAGCGCGGCGAACCGTGCAAGGGCTGTACACGTTCGGGCAGCCGCGGACGGGCGACGCCGCCTTCCGGCGGAACTTCAACTTCGCGTTGAAGGCTTCGACATTCCGGTTCGTCAACGACAACGACTTGGTCACCCGCGTGCCGCCCAGGGCGTTGGGCTTTTCGCACTTGGGCACGATGAAATACTTCACCGATGCCGGCCGCTTGGAAAGCGATGCCAGTTGGTGGCAGCTTTTCCTAGACCGCTGGACGTTCCACCTCGACGGCTTTCTCGACGGGGAACTCGAAGCCACGCAAGATCACAGCATGACCGGTTACCGGAAGCTGATCGAAGCGACCCGCTCGCCCGGCTCGCCCAATCCGTTCGCCCCGACGCAGCCCGACGCCCGCAATGTCATTCCGATGTTCACACCCGAGCGGAAGCCCGTTTTGCTGCCGCGTCGGCGGGCGGCATAGTGCACAAGGAAAAGTAGTACGGATCGTCGATCCGTTCAACTCTTCCCAATACTAACCATAGAGCTTATACGCTTCCGGGAACTTAATCCGCCGGGCCTTGATACGGCCGCCGGAAATTTCTTCGCCGTTCGGGTCCAGATAAACCCGGCCGCCCCGTTTGCCGTTGTCGGTGTCGAGATTCAGCACGTGGATGTTAAAGATGAACGCCTTCTCGCTGGTTGCCTTGAACCAGTGGATGTTGTCTTTGTAATCGGAAATCGATGACGTTTCGGTTGGCCCGAAGGCACGGTCAATCGTCGGCTTGATGATCAGGTGATCGTCGGCGTCTTCCAGCCGGTCGTAATGCCGGCCGTGGAACTCGCCTTTTAGGATCAGAAACGCCGTCGCCATGTTGTTGTGCCCGTGCGGCACGACCGAGCGGTCTTTCTGCAGCGCGAACACCTGATGCCCGAAGACCAGGTTCGTTGGCAGCCCTTCGACGTTGGGGAAACGGGCACGCAGCGAGCGCTCGCCCTTGTCGCGAAACGGAATGTTGGCGGTCAGTTTTTCGAAGTCGATAAACTTCAGCAACTCGGGCAGATCGACCTTCTTCATCAAGTCTTCGATCTGCTCTTGCCACTTCACCTGTTCCAGCGGCTGGCCCTTGAGCTGCTGGCTGATGTCGTTCACGTCCGCCAGCCATTGTGCCGTGACGGGCTTCACCTCCGCGCCAAACGCATCGGTCGCCGAAACTGTTTCCAGCAGTGAATACGTCAGCAGCGAACCCAACGTTCCCTGCGTGAAGCCGCGGCGAGTTAGATCGTGCATCGTCAGTCCTCATGCTTTTGATAGGCAAGCGAAGAGTAGATTTTAGCACAACCGACTAAAGGATTACCAGCAACAATCTCGCAGCCGCTGAGGCCCGAAAGTTCGGTACATGATCGCGCCGATGAGTGAGGCGGCCTGCGCCGTCTGTTACTTCGCCGGTAGTTCCCAACAGGCCATGGTTTGGGCGTCGCGGACGAGCAGAACGTTGCCGTAAAGGGCTAGGTGGTTCCAGACCTTGGTGCTGTCGAGGGCGTTGAACTTGCCGAGTTGGTTGTAGCCGGCGGGCGACAGTTCGACCATCGCCACGTCCCCTTTGGTTTCGTGCATGACCAGCAGCACATCGCCGACACCCAGCACTTGCCCCTGGTGGTAGCGTCCCTTCTTCCATTGGCTTTCGCCGTTTTTCACATCGACGCACTGCAAAATGCCGTCGCTCAGCCCGTAGGCGTAACCTTCGTGAATCACCACGTTGGTAAACTTGGTCTTCAACACGGTGCTGCTGGCCCAGATCTCTTCGACGTTCCACTTGCCGGCGGCGCTGGCCTTCACTTCGACCACGGCGGCGCCGACGCCGTATGCCTTCGAGACGAACAGCCGGTTATTTGGCAGCGGAATTGGCTGGGAATTGTTCGAATCACCGGCGCTGCCGCCGGGCCAACTGAACTTCCACAGCTCGTGACCGTCGGCCGCGTCGTGGCCGCTCACGGTTGATTCGCTGACCGTGACGACTTGCTCGATGCCGTCGAGCGTAGCGAGCACCGGCGTTGCGTAACCGATTTGCTCATGCCCGCCCCGCCAGGCGACCTCGCCCGTTTCATTGTTGAAGGCGATTAACGCGGCCGCGTCGCCAGCGTTGTTGGCCCCGCCGGCAACGACGACCAGGTTGCCGTAGACCAGCGGGGAATTGGAACGCCCGTATAGTATGGCCTTCGCGTCGTGGACCGGGGCGATATCTAACTCGGCGAGGATATCCTTTTGCCAGATCAACTCGCCGGTCGCGCCGTCGAGGCATCGTAAAATTCCGGTCGCCCCGTTAGCGTAGACCCGTCCGGCAAAGATCGTAGGCGTCGCCCGTGGGCCAACGCCGCCGAGGATCGTATCGTAGCGGGCTTCCACCCCGTGCGACCATTGCAACTTGCCGGTCTCGACTTCGTAGCAGGTCACTAACTCTTGCGGGCCGCGTTGTTCCATGGTGACCGCGAAGCCGTTGACGACCGCGAACGTACTCCACCCCGCACCGATTACTTGCTTCCACTTTAACTTCGGCGGGTTGGCGTCCCAATTCTTGGCAAGTTCTACATGCTGTACATGCATGCGTCCGTTCGGGCCGGGGAACTGCTCGAAGTCGTCCGGTGTGGTTGTCGTCAGGTCAACGCCATCTTCCGATTCGTCCAGGTTCGCAGCGGCCGGAATTTCCAGCAATTCGTCAGGGTCCGGCGCGAACCGCCAGGTGAACACGGGAATCATCTCGCCCCCGACTTCGCGGATGCGCAGGAAGGCGAAGGGCGAGGCGACTAACAGAAGCAACATCACCGGCGGAATTAGCCGCGCGAAACCGCGGAAGGCGAAAATGCTCGCCCACAGCACCAGCGTCAGCATGGCGAGCAAAGCGAACCCCACCAGCAGAACATTCCCCAGCGCGAAGTCGCCGGTCAGGTTGAACCGCCAGACGCAAAATCCCAGCCCCAACAAGGCCAGCATCGCCACGATGGTTAGAATCAGCGAAGCGTCGGTCAGCTTCGGACGGGGCGTTTTAATCGGGGGTGGCAGTTCCTTCCCACCATCGGCGGGAAGCTTTTCAACGTCGGACATGGAATTCACGGCTAAGAGCGGTCGATCAGGGCGATTCCGCTGAATCGCTCCTAAGCTGATACCTTACCGCCGCCGCGACGGTTTAGACAGAGCGGAAGGAATTCCGTCGGTACAAGGCTGCCACCTTGCACCTATTCTACTCTTCCGCCACATGTTTGGGCGAGGTCATTAGATCGATAGCCAGAAGGGCTGCGGGCATAGCAAAGCAGCCGAAAAGGATGAATTCAATTAGCATTGTTGTAGGCTCAACATCCGTGCGGGAATTGTCGTCGGTCGTACGTTCTACGTGGGTCAATCCGTTTGGGTTTTCGCAGAAGTGGGGGTGTTATAGCGAATGGCCCCCGATTCGCAAAGTCTGTTCCCGCCCGCGTGAAAAGCGTCACAAAAATGCTAGCTGGGGCGGGTGGGGGCTTGTACGTCCACCAGACTTTGTGCCATATTTCACGATCTTCACAGCGATAGCATTCCCCACCGGCGGGCAGGCAGCCCACTGGCTAAGGAAAATTGACTTAACTCTTTGGGCCGCAACAGGTTGTGCACTGACGCCGGCCGGCCCACAAGGAAGCGTCCGCGGTGGTCGAATACCTGACGGGACCAGAACCGGAGTCCATTGTCACTTGGCTGGATTGGCTGGGTGCGCTTTTCGTCGGTTGGCCATATTGGCTGGCCTATCTGGTGACTGCGCTCATCAAGGTCGCGTTGCTGATTCAAGTCCCGGCGGTTGGTGCCCTGATTTTCATCTGGATGGAACGGAAAATCGCCGGGCGAATTCAGGATCGCCTGGGGCCGACCCGCGTGGGCGGGGCGTTCGGCTGGCTGCAAACGCTGGCCGACGGCATCAAACTGATCGCCAAGGAAGACATCACCCCTGCCGACGCCGACAAGATGTTGTTCAAGTTGGCACCGTACGTCGCGTTCGCCGCTTCGTTCGCCACGTTACTGGCCATTCCATTTTCCGCCCACTTCGTCGCCGTGGATGTGAACGTCGGCATCTTCTTCGTGCTGGCGGTGTTGGGCTTGGAAGTCTTCGGCGTGATTCTGGCTGGCTATGCTTCAGGCTCGAAGTGGTCGCTCTTCGGGGCGATGCGCGAGGCGGCCCAAGTAGTCAGCTATGAAGTGCCGCTGGGCATTTGCGTCGTCGTGCCGGTGATGATTTGCGGCACGATGAACTTGACCACCATCGGCCAAATGCAAGCGGGCGGAATGCATAACTGGATCGTGTTCCACGACCCGTTCACGTTTTGCATCGCCATCGTCTACTTCGTCTGTGCCACTGCCAGCGTGAACCGTGCCCCGTTCGATCTGGCCGAGGCCGAAAGCGAACTGGTCGCCGGCTTCCACACGGAATATTCCGGCCTGCGTTGGAGCTTCTTCTTCATGGCCGAGTACGGTTCGATGTTCGTGGTCAGCGCGTTGGCTTCGATTTTGTTCTTCGGAGCGTGGAACGGCCCAATTCCGCTGGGATTTGCTTACGGAGACGGGGGATACTGGTATCTTGGCCTGTTCGGCGATTTCCTGGGCGTGAACAACCTGCTCATCAAGACCGTGCTGGGCGTCACGATCATGATTTGGATTCGCTGGACCCTGCCGCGACTGCGAATCGACCAGGTGATTACGACTTGCTTGAAATACTGCGTGCCCATGGCCGCTGTTTGCTTCGTCTTCGCCATCGGCTGGCTGTTTGCCGATCTCCCTTCGCCGAACCACATTGACGGGGCGATCGTGCAAGAGTACCGCCGCAACAACCCGGGCGAGGAAGATCCTTGGTACTACGGGCGGTTGGTCAATCTCCCCCGCAGCGAAATTCGCGAACGCTGGGCGGAGAGAAAAATGAACGACGGTCTTTCAAGGCCATCGAATGACGAAACGGCCGCAAGCGACGACGGCCTTGGAAGACCGTCATACCTCGCCTTAGATGCCCAGGGAGGATCGCAATGAACTTCCCCATCCTCCTGGCAGATGGCATCAATTGGCACTCGTTCTTCTTTCTATTCTTTGCGCTGATCGCTTGCGGCATGGCGTTGGCGGTGCTGTTCAGCAGCAACATCGTCCGCATGGCGTTTTACCTGACAATATCACTCGGCTCGGTGGCCGGCTTGTTCATCCTGGCGGGCGCCCACTTTGTCGGTGCGATGCAGTTGATGATCTACGTCGGCGGCACACTGGTGCTGTTGATTTTCGGCGTGATGCTGACCGCCCAAGCGCAATTCGTAGAGATGAAAACCAAAGGGGGCGAGTGGATTCTGGCGGCCATTGTCGGCGGCTCGATGCTAACCGTGTTGCTGGCGGCAGCTACGAGCGTGAAGTCGTGGCGTCAGCCGTCGGATGACCACATCGCCTCGATCCAAGATATCGACGTCTCGCCCGATACCACATCGCTGGGCGCGGCACTAATCGGTCTGCGCGTCGATTCGCTCGCCCAAGAGAACCAGCAACTACGCCGGGGTATGTCGGGATATTTCGTTCACTTCGAAATTGTCTCGGTCCATCTGCTGGTCGTTCTACTCGGAGCCGCGTACCTCGCCCGGGCGAAGGTGGCGATCGGCGATCCTGTTCGAACACAAGCGGTGGTCGAACACCCCAATCGGCGGCGCGGAATTGTCATTTCGCTGATTCTGCTGTTGGTAACGCTGGGGCACTTATTCTATGCCGGCTTGTGCGGCTGGGTAA
>CALBTA010000423.1 GCA_937967755.1 uncultured Planctomycetaceae bacterium
CCGGCAGGTGATCGGCGCCCAGCTTTAAGATGCGCCTGAGGTGAACTTCGCGCTCCTTCGTTAAATGCCGGTCGCGGCACCACTGGGCCAGCTTCCATTGCTGTTCGACGGTGTCAGCAACCTTCGGTGCCAGCACCTCGTAGGCGACTTTGTCGTCGCGCTGGCTAACCACGCGCGAAACATCCTGGCGGTCAACTTCAACGGTCAGGCCAGCCGATGTTCTCACCTGGTACGGCGCAGCCAACGGCCCATCGCGGTTGAGCAATTCCCCTTCAATCCGCCCGCCGGAACGAAGCAAGAACACGTCAGCGTGCAAACTTCCACCCGCCACGGCCCACAGCGCAAGCGTGGCTGCGACGATTGCGATGCATCGCAGTGACAGCAGCGGCGAATTGGCGTGAAAAGCTTTCATAGGTGGGCATTCATTATATGGAATCAGCCAACCCGCTCGCAAACACAAAAGGAGTGTGCCGCCTCGGGCAAGTTTGCCGATTGAAGGGATACGCAGCTTCGTTGCGCTAACTGCTGCGTGCTTCTTCACAGCGGAGGTCGCCCGTGCCGAAAAAACTGCTCATTCCCATCATCGGACTGCTGCTTGCCGCCGTCGGCGGTTGGGGCTTCTTCCAAAAATTTCAGATCAAGGGTCTGAAAGACCTGGCGATTGAAACCCGCGAGCCGACCGAAACTTCCGGCTCCGGCGGGCAGATGATGAACCTTCCGCCGGTGCAACGGACGGGCGAAACGATTCGCGTGGCGTCGTTCAACATCCAAGTGTTCGGCACTTCGAAATCGAGCAAGCCGCACGTAATGGAACGCCTGGCGATCATCGTACGCGAGTTCGACATCGTGGCGATTCAAGAAATCCGCTCGACCGACAACGGCATCATTCCGCGTTTCGTCGATCTGATCAACTCGGCTGGGCGGCGGTACGACTACGTCGTTGGCCCACGGCTGGGCCGCAGCAACAGCAAGGAACAGTACGCGTTCATTTTCGACACGCAAAGCGTCGAAATCGATCGCCGGGAGCTCTACACCGTGGACGACCCCGCGATCTTCTTGTGTGTTCTTTTAGCCGCCTCGGTGCTATCTCCTTTGACTCGTTCTCCTTCGCGCTAGTCAACATCCACACCGACCCGGACGAAACCGACGAAGAACTGGATGCGATGGACGACGTCTTCCTGGCTGTGCAGAACGATGGGCGGCAGGAAGACGATGTGATCATCCTGGGCGACTTAAATGTTGACGACCGCAACCTCGGCGAGTTGGGCCGGCTGCAAAACATCGCCTGGTGCATCAGCGGAATTCCAACCAACACCCGGCGGACGAAGCTGTACGACAACATCGTTTACAGCTCGCGGGCGACCACGGAATTTACCGGCCGGGCCGGCGTCTATGACTTCATGCACAAGTTCAACTTGACCGAGCAGGAAGCCCTCGAAATCTCCGACCACCTGCCGGTCTGGGCAGAATTCAGCATCTACGAAGGGGGCGTGCCGGGGAGGATGGCCACACAACCTGTTATGCCGCGCTGATAGGCACTGAAACGAACGGACTAACTGCTTCCCGACAACCGCAGCGCCAACATTGTCAGGTCGTCGGGCTTGGAAGGTTCGCCGCCGCCGGTCGTTTCCATGCGTTGGGCCGCCGTCGTGGCGAGCCTGGCGACGGCGACAGTCAAAGAACCGCGGCGAACCATTTCGACCACCTCGTCCACGTGCAAGTTGTCGAACAGGCCGTCGCTGGCCAGCAACACCGTGTCGCGGCGCGCCAGCTTCCGCGGAGAGCCGATGTCGATCCGCATCTCGTCCGTGCCGACGAAGTTGGAAATGATGTGGCGGTCGTCGTGGTGGATCGCATCGGCCTCGTCGAGCAGGCCTGACTCCACCCCGTAGCCGACCGGAGAGTGGGCGACCGTTTGCAACTTGATCTTTCCCCGGCCACCAACAATCAACACAACCGAATCGCCCACGTGGTAGGGCCGCGCGGCAGTTGCGGAGATCTCAATCGCAGCCAACGTCGTACCCGCCCCGGCCGCTTCCTTCAGAACGGCTTCGTTGGCTCGCTCCAATCCATTGATGACCGCTGTGCGGACCAAGGCGTCGGTCTCCGCCGCGGCCGCGACCTCGCAGCGCAAAGATTCGATGGCGATTCGCGACGCAATTTCCCCGTGCGCTTCCCCGCCCATCCCATCGGCAACCGCCAACAGAATTCCGCCACCGTCCGTCGGCATCACCAGGGCCGCATCCTCGTTCGGGGTCGCCTTGCCCGGGCAACGCCGAGAGTAAACACACACCTTCGCCCCAGCCAATTCAACCACTTCCGGCGCGGTCATGTCGGCTTGCAGATAGACGTGGGCGTCGGACATCAGCGTCACTGCCTGAGGGCTTTGGGTTTGCAGCGATCGAACTCTTTCAACATCGCCCCAGCGTTGCGGAACCTCTTGCGGGGCTGCACATCCATCGCCTTGCGGAGCAGCCCCAACATGTCGCGGTGCAGTTTCTTGCGCAGCGATGCGTAACCGGGCGGGGGCCACGCAAAGGGATATTCTGGCAGACGGCCGCTGAACATGCGACAGATCACCAGGCCCAACGAGAACACATCGCTGGCCAGCGTCGGTTTGCCCATCGCCTGTTCCGGTGCGCAGAAACCGACCGTGCCGCTGCCCGACGCATTGACGATCGTCCGGTACGCCACCTTGGCGATGCCGAAGTCGGTCAGCATCAAGGTTTTGCCGGGAAACAAGATCATATTTTGCGGCTTAATGTCGCAATGGATAATGCGGTGCTCGTGCGCATAGGCGACCGCCGAAAGCATCTGCTTGGTGTATTCCAGCGCCAGCGACGGCGACAATCGAGATTGCAACCGCCCCGCCAGCGATTGTTCGCCCAATGGGTACGCTAGCACCAATCGCCCGTCGATATAATCGGCATTCTTTAGTGGCAAGATGTGAGGGTGCTTCAGCCGGGCCGCCAGCCGCACCTCCTTGAGCATGTCGTCCAGCACTTCCTCGCTGAGCACCTCGTCGTGCGGCACTTTCAAGGCGACGCGGATGCCCTCCAGCATGTCGGTCGCTTCGTAGACCGTCGCGAAACCGCCATCGTCCACTCTGCCGTCGATGCGATATTTGCCCAGCCGCTGCCGGGCGCGAAGGTAATTTCGCTTCACTCGTTGGGCCATTCTAGGCGGGAAATTACGCGGAACGTGGGAAAAGCGCGCTGGAAGTTGAGCAATCAATTCTACCCGCCTGGTGCCTGGCTCGGAATCGGGGAAACCACCACGGCCGCCGCACCGCGGGGCCTACAACACCTTCGGCGAGATCCTTCGCGGAAAATAAATCTGGCAGCGCTAATCAACAAAGCTTGACGCGTTGCCGCTTGTGCCACCCGCCTCAGACAGTGGAACTTCTGCCGGTTGACACTCCGCCGAACCATCACTCGTACTCGGCTTTTCTCACTCGATGGCCCAATGTCGTTGGACCAACCACGGAGAACACCGAAAAGCACAGAGGAAAGATTTGAGATACATTTTCCGGCTCCGTGCTTTGTAGTTTGTTATTGTTGTAGCGGGGGTTGGTGAATTCTTTTTGTCGTTATGGTAGCTCTCGCGGTGAGGGCGATCCAAAAAGTGAAAGGGCGCCTTGCTGGGGTCGATCAGCTTCACGTCCAGCTCTTCCTGCAAATGGTTCACCATCTGGCTGGCACCTGACTGCGACATACCGTTATCGTCCGCGGCACGCGACAACGACCGCCAAGTGATTACGTCGAAAAGACATTGAGCGTCATCAACTGCACGCGGAACCTACGAACCCGGCCAAATTGGGCCACCTCGTGCCGTGTGGGCAGCTGAACCTCGCCGTTGTCCCGAAAGTCCGTCTTGTGCTTGAGAGAGCGCAAAAAGTGAGCCAATGGTCAGTTAGGGTTGAGGTATGGCTGTGGTTGACGACCGGCGAGCAAGTAATCCCATTCGCGATACCATGGCACCGGCGCGGCCTCACCGTTTGGATCGACGTTCCATCGCGAAACGTAGTGGACCTTTTGTCGAACCTCCTTGGCCCATTTGCTGGTCTTATCGGGGTACAGCGGAAATTGTGGATACGGCTTCTTGTGCCTATCTTCATCGCTATCAAGAGGTTTACGATTCGACTCGCCTGGGTTAGAATTTGATGTTTGTAATTTAAT
>CALBTA010000424.1 GCA_937967755.1 uncultured Planctomycetaceae bacterium
TCTACACTCTTTCCCTACACGACGCTCTTCCGATCTACCTTTGCGAAGTAAGAGAAATCCCAACTCGCTTGTTTCGTAAGGTGTTGGTCGATTTGCCAGATGGCATTGGCGATGTCGCCGACCACTTCCAACTGCGGGAAGTAAACGGGATCGACGCGGGCGGGCGAGAAATTGATGTGGATCACCTGCCGGCCGCCGGCTCGCATGAAGAACGGCGGCTTCTCGACGACATCATGCCCGACGTTGATGATCAGGTCGGCATGGTCGAGCGCGATGCACGAAGTCGTGATCCGACAGCGCCGCGTTTCCGAGAAAACACTCATGATCTTCGTTGACCACTCCTTTGCCCATCTGCGTCGAAACGAACGGCAAGCGGGTATTATCGACCAAACGCCGCAACATGCGGCAGGTCAACTTGCGGTTGGCGGCAGCGCCAACCAGCAAGATCGGGTGCTTAGCCGCTTCAATGGCGGCGACCGCGGCAGCGATTGACTTTTCTTCGGCGGTTGGCCGGCGAACCTGGCTGGTGTTGAGAACCGGTTCGTCCGTTATCTCCGACGCGATGTCCTCAGGCAGTTCCAAATGGGCCGCGCCAGGGCGCTCTTCTTCGGCCAGGCGAAAGGCTTCGCGAACGCGGGAAGGGATCGTATCGCCGCTGACGATTTGCTGCGTGTATTTCGTCAGCGGCTGCATCATGTCGACCACGTCGACGATCTGAAACTGCCCTTGCTTGCTCGACTTGATCGGCTTCTGGCCGGTGATCATCAACATCGGCATCGCACCGAGTTGGGCATACGCGGCGGCGGTCACCAGGTTCGTCGCGCCCGGACCGAGCGTCGCCAGGCAAACGCCCGCCTTGCCAGTCAACCGTCCATACGTGGCGGCCATGAAACCCGCACCCTGTTCGTGGCGGGTGAGAATCAGTTTGATGTCGCTGTTGGGAAGCGAATCCAGCAGGTCGAGGTTTTCCTCCCCTGGCACGCCGAAGATGTATTCGACGTTTTCACTTTCCAGGGCTTTGACGAATAGGTCGGAAGCTTTCATTGGTTGACCCGTGGATGATCCGTTGGTTCCCTCTCCCCTTGGGAAAGGGTTAGGGTGAGGGCAACCAGTAGGGCGAAAGTCGTTCGCTTCGTTACCGTACTATCTAGCCAACAGCCCTCACCCCGGCCCTCCCAGAGAGAGAGGGAAAATTGCTTACAACACCGAATTCTGCCAAGAGTTTAGTTCGACGCTTGGGTCGGCTGCGACGTTCACCCATACGTGGACGTGCGGTTTGCCGCGGAAGTACCAGACGAATGAAGGGCCTTCGAGCCGCCAGTTGTCCCAAATCTTGTCGCCGCCCATGTCCCCTTCCTGGTAGAAGGCCAGGTTGCACTTCTCGATTCCACCTTGCGCCTTGAGGCACTTCACCACTTCGTCCTGGTCGGATTGGCGGAATGGTTCGAGCAACAGTTTCAGCACGCCTTGCAGATGCTCGGCTTGGTCGGCGGACATTTCGCTGACAGGCAGGCCTTGGAACTTTCCCTTGGGGCCGCGGAAGCCTACGAGTTCCTCGCTGGGCATCCCTTTCACTACGAGGGCTTGCTCTTGCTGCTTGCCATCGAGCATGTTGTACAACTCGGTCGCCTCGAGCGCCTGGTGCCAGAAGACATTGTTAGGGTGATGCGGCTCTTCGAACAGATCTTCGCCTTCGTGGGCGTACAGAATCGGTCCGCCGAAGGCGACATGGTCGGCGCTGTCGCCGTCGCACCGCAGCGTCATGTGGCGGCTGGCCAGAACGAATTCAAACTTGCCGCTGCCCGGCGTGCCGAAGATGGCGATCGATTGGCGCCGCCCGAACCCGCCGACGTCGTCTTGCAGTTGCTTGTCCCAACGTTCGTGCCAGGCGGGGTTGGTGATGCCCTCGAAAATGTCGCGGATCATCTGTTGCTGGTCGGCGGTGTAGAAGTCGCTTTTAATGTCGGGCTTGGTGATCTTCCAGTTGTTCTGAATTCGCGTGCGGAGTAACCCCTGCTTGCCGCGGGTGTAATCCCAGTCGAAACAGACTTCGCTTTTCTGCTTTTCGCTCATCGATTCAAACAGCAGCTTCACCACGCTCTCAGCCGCTGGCGGCTTCGCAACGACGGGAGCCGCGATTGCGTGCGAAGGCACGAGCGGCGAGGACGACGCGGCAACGACGGAAGCCGCTGCAACAGATGACTGTTTCATGAATGAACGACGCGAAAGACCTACGGCTTCAGCAGCGGGCGAGTGGCTAGATCGGGCGGGCATCGGCGACCTCCGGCGGGAAGAAGAAAGGAGCGAACGAAGCGGAAGGTTGGATTGTATCAGATGTGCGCGGAAGTAGCGTCGTGGCTACTGTGAGCTACACTTTCAATGCATAAGAGTGTGAATCACGCGGACCGCCGATAGCTGGAAATTGCCATGGCCGAACCATCGAAAGCTGAACTTGGAAGCCAGGCCGAGGAGCGCCGCTGCGGCTCGCGCTTCGCCAGACTGCCCGACGATGATTTTGCCGCTGTGTGGATCGGCAGCGAAGAGCCGCAATTGGCCGAAGTGCATGACGAATCGCTGCACGGCATCAGCTTGATCATCGATGACGATAGCGGCATCGGCGTCGGCTGCGAAGTACACATCGTCTACGCCGGCGCATGCCACCTGGCCAGGGCGATGCGTGTTCGCCCTCACGGTTCAGGGAAACTGTTGATCGGCTTCGCGTGCGAACAACTGCCTGAACTCTCGTCCGAACACATTCGCGAGTCTTCCGCCAAGGTGTAGTCCAGCGAGGAAGTTCATGCTTTAATTTTGGGCATGAGCGAAGTTAAAGAAAAAATCAAGCGAGTCGCCTCGTTTCTATCCGAAGCCAATTCGGCGGTCGCTTTCACCGGGGCGGGAATCAGCACCGAAAGCGGAATCCCCGATTTCCGATCGCCGGGCGGAGTGTGGGCGCAGAACACGCCGGTTTATTTCGATGAGTTTCTGCGCAGCGCCGATGCGCGTTACGAATATTGGCGGCAGAAAGCCCAAGCCCATCGCGACTTCGCCGAAGCGAAACCGAATGCCGGCCATCAGGCGCTGGCCGCGTGGGAGACAGCGGGAACGCTGAAGGGTGTGATCACGCAGAACATCGATGGCCTGCACCAAGAAGCGGGCAGCCAAAACGTTTTGGAACTGCACGGTACGGCACGGAAAATCGCCTGCCTGGATTGCGAGGCGGAGTTCGAGGTTGAACCACTGCTGACGGCGTTTCACGAAAGCGATGCCGTACCACCCTGCGAGTCCTGCGGCGGGCGGTTGAAACATGCAACCGTTTCCTTCGGGCAAAGCCTACCGCAAGATGTCTTGGCCACCGCGGCGAAGTGGAGCCAACAGGCCGACGTGATGCTGGCCATTGGTTCGTCGTTGG
>CALBTA010000425.1 GCA_937967755.1 uncultured Planctomycetaceae bacterium
GAGTGCGAAGCAACCAAGCCACGGTGGCTAGAAGCCCCCGCTACCAGTGGCGGTTGCGGCGGCCGTTTTTCGATCATCGGATCGTTGCGGTGTGTACGGCTGCGTTTGATCGGGCGAATCGGTTTTCCCTTCGGCCTGCCGGCGCATGCCTTCCAGCACATGTTCGTGCAGCGTGTGGACCACTTCTTTCTCAACCGGTTGCCACATGACGCCAGGGTGAAGGTGCCGCTGATAACGGGTCGTCAACACGACGCGCGACGTGCCGTCGGCTCCGGGCACGATCTGGAAACTTCCGCCGGTCAGGGTTACGTCGCGCTCGAAGTGCAATTGTTGTTCGATCACCTCGAACTCCATCAGCTGCCCCGGCTCGACACGGCTGATTCGCTTGACCAGGTAGCCGCGGTCGTATTGGCAGCGGACGATTTCGCCGACGCGGTCCTTCCGCCCCTGGCTGCCGACCGGCCGCGGCAGGGCGAAGTTCAGCAGCATGCGCGGCGGGTGATCGACTTCTTCGTAAAACATTCCCGCGTCCCAAGCTTCCTCAGCGGTGGCGTGCATGTGCAATTCGGTTCGCACCGTGGCGATCTCGGTGCGGCGCGGCAGGCGGTCCTCAGTGAATTGCACGATGTATGGCAGGGCAATGAACCCGATCAGCGGTAGGTACCAACGCTGGCTCCAGGGTGTCAGTTTCAGGATGTAACGCAGTGCCGCCCCGATCGCCAACCCCAGCATCAGCGGAACCAGGAAGAACAGACTGAGCATCATGCCGCAGAAGAAGCCGGCGATGTTCATCGCGACCAACGCAAACACCACGCTGCCAGTCACAGCCAGCCCCAGCAGCACCAGCAACCAATACCGCGTTTGCGTGCCGTAGCCCAGGATCGTCCCCATGCTGATCGGCACCGCGACGAACAACGCCCAACCCATATCGCCTTGCCCTCCGAGCAGGCAGACCGAATAGCTGAGCACGCCGCAAATCACCGAGGCTAGAAACCCAGGCAGCCAGTAGTTCCACAGTAAAAACGGCGGCTTCGTCCGAAACGTCTCCGCCCGCAGCGGATCAAACTGCAAGCCGCAGCGCGGGCATTGTTCTTCGTAAACCTCGGATAGGTCGTGGTTGCAGCGGATGCAAAACATGAGATGGCGGTGATTGGTTTTCGGTTTTCAGTGAATTGGGTATTACCCTTGGCTCACATCGCTTTCCGTAGCAACGCCGCATGATACCGGCACACGCCAACGATCCACAGCCGCCCCATCCAGATTGGTATCCATCGCGACGTCCAGCGACCTGTGATTTCGACGTGCAGCGTCGCGCATCCGGCGTCGCTTGATTCGATTTGGTAAATGAAGATGTGCGGAAACCCGGATCGTTTGTTCCGCCCGGAAAGATCGCTGATTGTAAAGCCTTGGCCTTCACTCCAACGCAAGATGCGGCCGAACCGATCGAACCGCCGTCCGAAAGCGTTGTGATGCAACACGAGGTGAACGCCGGCGGCGGGGCGATCGCGCATCAAGGTAATTCGCTCGTGAAAGGGATCGATCGTGAGGAACACGGGCAGGTTGCTGATCCGCTTCCACAGCGCAGCGGGCGATAGTGGCGTTTCTACTCGAATCGATGCAGCGATCCGCCGCCCGGTTCCGCCACGGCAAGCGACTTTTGCTTTGTTCTTCCCGCTCGCCCGCCAAGGAGGCGACGGCTCCAGTAGTCCCAGCGCATCGACCGCGCTGACCACGTTAAACACGGTCCACAAGGCCAACTGCAAGACCACTCCCAGAGGCCCAAGCCCCGCAGCTGGCACCGCTCCACACACCGCCGCCAGCACGCCCGCCCCGACAAACCACGACAGCGCCGTAGGGCAACGGGCCAACAACTGCCCACTACCCGGCACAGCCAGCGAAAGCAAAAACCCGGTCCATTTATTGGGGCGCGCGACAAGCATGCAACTTCGAACCGGCATTCGCAAGCAAAATTAACACCGTCAGGCGGCATAAGCACAAACCTCCCACAAGTCTGAGAGGAGTTGCAACACCGTCGCTTACAAACTGAAACATTGTAGCGACAGAGACCGATTCGCGTCCCTTGTACCCCTTCTTGGGCAGCCGTAAAATGGTGGGTTTGGCCTAAGATGATCTGCCTTTAGTGAAGGGAGCCTGCCGTGCCGGGCACTTGTGTGATTGGGTTGCAGTGGGGCGACGAGGCGAAGGGGAAGCTTGTCGATTTGCTGACCGCGCGGTTCGATATTGTCGCCCGCTTTCTCGGCGGAGCGAACGCGGGGCATACGGTCGTCGTTAAGGGCGAGAAATTCAAGCTGCACCACGTCCCTTCGGGCATTTTGAACGCCGACGTGATGAACGTCGTCACCCCGGGCGTGGTCATCAACCCGCCGGTTATTTTGGGCGAGATCGATTCGTTGCTGGGGCGGAACATTCAAGTGGCTGAGAACCTGATGCTCAGCGAGCGGGCGCACGTCGTATGCCCATGGCACATTTTGGAAGACCAGGCCCAGGACAAAACGAAAGTTTCCGGCGAATCCATCGGCACGACGCTCCGCGGCATCGGGCCGTGTTACCGCGACAAGGTCGGCCGCAGCTTCGCGATTCGGCTGGGCGATATGTACCGCGCCGGATTTCGCGAAAGAATCAACGAAGTCGTCGATTTCAAACGCAGGGTGCTGGTCGGCTTCGGCAGCGACCTGGCCGATTCGCTCGACGCGGCAAGAATTTACGACGAGTATTCCGGATACGCGGAAAAGCTGCGGCAGTATGTCGGCGATACAACGTCGCTGTTGCTCGACGCGGTCGAAGCGAAACGGCAGGTCCTATTCGAAGGGGCGCAAGGGGCGCTGCTTGATGTCGATCACGGAACTTACCCGTTCGTCACCAGCAGCAATGCGTCGGGGGTTGGGGTTTCCAGCGGGTCGGGTGTGCCCGGGCAATGGATCACGAAGGTGATCGGCGTGATCAAAGCGTATAGCACGCGCGTCGGCGGCGGGCCGTTTCCGACGGAACTGGAAGACGAAACGGGTGACACGATCCGCACCCGCGGCAACGAATTCGGCACCACGACGGGGCGCCCGCGGCGCTGCGGCTGGTTCGACGCGGTCGCCGCCCGTTACACGGCAAGATTGAGCGGGGCGAACACGCTGAGCCTGATGATGCTCGACGTGGTGAGCACCTTGACGGAGGTGAAAATTTGCACCGAATATGAGATCGACGGGCAGCGCACCAAGAATTTCCCCTTCCACGCCGACGACCTGCGCAGTGTAAAGCCGATTTACGAAACCCTGCCCGGTTGGCCCGAAGAAATCACCGGCGCCCGCAGCATGGACGACCTACCGGCCAACGCACTGGCCTACGTCGGCCGGATCAGCGAACTGCTCGACCGCCCCGTGGAAGTCGTCTCCATCGGCCCTGACCGCGAGCAGACGATTTTCGTGGACGAGCAATTGGCGGCACCGCTTTAGGCATTCTCATTTCCCAGCCTGAAAGCTCGATGGGCAGCTAATTCCGCGAAGGGTCAGGTGCTTCGATGGGCACGACGCTGACCAAATGTAAAATACTGTAGTTGTCGGTGTATTCCGGAAACTCATCGCCGTCGGCCTTCTTCGCGAAGATTAGCCATGAAGCGCCGATCACAAGCATTTCAGGATGTTTTAGAATTTCTGTTGCACCATTGCTGAACGTGAACTTCAATGGTCGAAAAGGCTGTTGCTCGATAAGTCGCTTAACTTGCTTCGGGCTCATGCTAAAATCTCCTCTTTGGACGACAGCTCAATTATACGCCGCCTGTATTGACGGGTTCCAGGCCGCCAAGGCTAGCGCGAGCGAGTACAATCACAATCCCACAGGCAATCCTTGGGAAAGAGTGAGCGATGGTATCCCAAGAAACGAAACTCGTAATCCAGCGCGCGAATCAGACCTACCGCGATCAACTCGAGGGCGAGTTGGAAGCGACCCGCCAGGGCCGCTTTGTGGCGATTGAACCCGAGTCGGGCGACTATTTCGTGGCGGATACGTTCGATGCAGCAGTTCGCCTGGCGAGAGAAAAACACCCGGCGCGACTCTCTCATACCCTCCGCATCGGTCACCCG
>CALBTA010000426.1 GCA_937967755.1 uncultured Planctomycetaceae bacterium
CGGTCGAAGCGTTCATGCGGAATGAAAACAACCTGTCATGGGTAGTCAACACCGGCATGCCCGATGCGGATAGCTTTGGCGAATTGCCCGCCGACTGGACCGCCAACGGCTTGTTCGAAAATCAGTTCGATGAACAAGCCGCCGCGGGTCCGCCGATTTCTTCCCGCTGGCTGGCACGGCATGACGGGCTGGAGAACACCTTGATGCTGACGGAAAATGTCGACGCCGGGCTGTGGACTGACTATGACGAAGCGCTGGTCGGATTCGTTTGGACGCCAGAATCGGCAAGCGACGATTCGCATGCGATCCAGCAACCGCTGCGCATCAACGAACTGCGGGGCGAGGGCGACGGCACGGTGAAATTCGCCCGGCCATCTAGTTTTCATCCCGGCGGAGTGAACGCCGTGTACGCGAGCGGGCGGACGCAATTTCTTAGCGAAGCGATCGACTGGCGAGTTTACTGCCACCTGATGACTTCCGACGGCGAAAACGCCCAGTTTCCGGGGACGGAAGTGCCCGTTCCGCAGTAACGTCGGCTTGCTCGTTACGCCGCGCCGTTCCCGCCACTGGCGTGTTTTTGCGCAAAGTGAAATAATCAGCAATGTGTAATCCCACCTGCGGCTGCTGCTATATGCCGACATCGATTACCCCGCCGGAACTGCCGGCCACTGATACTTCCGTCCGAACCGATTCAAGAGGCAACCCGATGCGAAATTGCTCCCGCGCTTCGACCCTTCCCGCCCTGCTAACCGCATTGCTGCTGGGGCTTTTTCTTTCCGCCACCGGCACTGCCGACGCCCAAGAAGTGGAACTGAAGAAGTCGACGCCGGCTTCGCAGAAAATGTACAACATGGCCGCGGGCGTTCACAACGGCGGCGTCTACGACGTGGCAGCCAAGCAGTGGGAAGCCTTCCTGGAAAAACACCCCGACGACGAACTTTCCCCCCGGGCGACGCACTACCTGGGAATCTGCTACATGCAGATGAAACCGCCGAAGTACGCCGAGGCGGTCAAGACGTACGACGGCATGCCAGCGAAGTTTCCGAAGTTCGAGAACCTGGCGGACGCGTTGCTGAACCTGGGTTGGTGCCAGTATCAAATCGGCAACGGTGGCGATAAAGAGATGTTGGCGGCGTCGGACAAAACGTTCGACGATTTAATCGCCACCGGCAAGCATGTGGACCAAGGGCTTTACTTCCAAGGCGAATCGCGCTACCTGCGCGGCGACCGCCAAGGGGCGATTGAAAGTTACAAGAAGCTGGTCGCCGATCACGCCGAATCGGGTTTGCGCAGCGATGCGTTGTACGCCCTGGGCGTTGCCCATGAGGAACTGGGACAATTCGCCGAGGCGGGGAAAGTCTATGACATGTTTCTGGAAGAATTCGGCGAAAGCGACCAGGTCGCCCTGCAACTGAAGACCGAAATTCGCATGCGGAAGGGCGAGACCGTTTTGCAAGCCGGCGTGAAAGCCGAAGAAGGCGGAAACGCAGGCGAAGCAAAGAACCAGTTCGCCGCGGCCGAAAAAATGTTTGCCGACGCGGCAGCCGTGGAGGGTTTCACCAGCGCCGATCACGCGACCTACCGGCAAGCCCTCTGTGCATCGAAGCAAGGCAAGTTCGCCGAGGCGGGTGATCTTTACGCCAAGGTGGCCGACAACCCCGATACCGTATATTTGAAGGAAGCGACGCTCGACGCCGGGCGCAGCTATTATCAGGCTCAAAAGTGGAACGAAGCCGCGCCCCGGTTCCAAAAGGTCATTGAAACCGGCGGCGAAGAAGTTCCCGAAGCGGCGCACTGGCTCTGCCGTATCTTGATCGACCAGCAGAAAAAATATGCCGAAGCGGCGAAGCTGGCGGGCGAGACGATTTCCAAGGCCGAAGGCAGCGAGTACCTGGTCAACTTGAAACTGGATGAGGCCGACGCCAAATACGAAGCGGCCGACACCCGCGCCGAATCGCTGGAATTGTTCGCCGCCATCGCCAACGACCATGCAGGCGACCCGCTGGCGGCCCAGGCAGTTTACAACGCCGCTTACGCCGCGTTGCAACTGAAGAACTACGACGAAGCGGCGAAGTATGCTGGGCAATTCCTGCAAAACCACGCCGATCATCGGCTGGCGGCGGACGTGAAGTACGTCGCGGCCGAAAGCCATCTTCTGAAGAAGGAATATGCCGAGGCGGAAAAACTGTACGCCGACCTGACCGCCAATCACAAGGGGCACGCCGATGTCGAACAATGGCAACTCCGCCAGGGTTTGGCGGCCTATTTGCAGAAGAAATACAAGGAAACGGTCGACGCCCTAACGCCGGTGGTCGATGCGTTCAAGAGCAAAGACAATATCGCCGAGGCGCAGTACTACGTCGGTTCCAGCCATTACCGGCTGAATGATTTCGAGGCCGCAGCGACCGCCTTGAATGCTTCGTATGCCGCCAACCCGAAGTGGCAGCGCAGCGATGAGGTGCTGTTGGATTTAGCCCGCACACAACAGAAGCAAAACAAGCTGCCCGAGGCGATTGCCACGGTGAAGAAGATGCTGGCCGAGTTCGCCGACAGCGGCCTGCTCGACCGGGCACATTTTCAGCTCGCCCAATACAGCTACGACAACGGCGATTTCAAAACCGCGTCGGCCGAATATGGCGAAGTGGTGAAGAACTGGCCGGATTCGATCTTCGTGCCGCATTCGCTGTACGGCAAAGGTTGGGGTGAGCAACGGACTGGCGCAAACGAGGCCGCCATCGAAACCTTCACCGCGCTGATCGACGGGCACAAGGACCACCGCTTGACCCCGTCGGCCCACAACGGCCGCGGCATTTGCCGGCAGCGGACGGGCGATTTCGAAGCGGGCATCGCCGATTTCACCGCCTACCTGGCCAGCGAACCCAAAGGGCAAGACCGCAGCGACGCGTTATACAACCGCGGTCTATGTGAAGCAGGGGCCAAGAAGTATGGCGATGCGGTGAAAACCTACGAGACGATCCTGAAAGACGATCCGCAATATCCGGCCGCCGACAAGGTTCTGTACGAATTGGCCTGGGCGTATAAGTCGCAGGACAAAGACGCCGAAGCGGTGCCGCATTTCACGAAGCTGGCGGCCGATTTCGGCGACAGCTCGCTCGCCCCGGAAGCCAATTACCATGTGGGCGAAGACCTGTACGACAACGAAAAATTCGCCGAAGCCGCCACGCACTACGCCTCCGCCAAGTCCAAAGCGGGCAAGAACGACCTGGGCGAGAAGGCGACGTACAAGCTCGGTTGGGCCAGCTATCGCCAGAAGAAGTACGACGAAGCCCTCAAGGCGTTTGACGAGCAGGTGAAGACATATCCCGAAGGCTCGCTCGCGGGCGATGCGGCGTTCATGCAGGGCGAAAGCAATTTCAAACTGGAAAACTACGCCGCCGCCTTGCCAGCGCTCGAAAAGGCGCTGGAAGATGAATCGGCTTCCGACACGGTCAAGGTACTAAGCCTGTTGCACGCCGGGCAAAGCGCCGGGCAGTTGGAACAACCGAATTGGGCGAAGGCTGTCGAACTGCTGGCGAAAATTCCCGCCGAGCATGAAGACTCGGCCTACGTGCCCGAGGCGCTGTACGAACTAGGTTGGGCCAGTTTCAACCTGAACAAACAAGACGACGCCCTGAAGTACTGGACCGATGCCGCCGCCAAAGCCGACGGGGCACTGGCCGCCCGCAGCCGGTTCATGATGGGCGAAGTGAAGTTTGCCAAGAAGGATTTCAGCGGGGCGATTGAAGACTACGTGCTGGTCGTCTTCGGCTACGGCGGAGAGAACGCCACGGACGAGGAGATCAAAAACTGGCAGGCGAAGGCCAACTTGCAAGCCGGCCAGGCCTCCGCGATTCTCGCCGGGCAAGCCCAGGACCAGGCGAAACGGGCCGACTTGATCAAAAAAGCCAAGGGGTACTTCCAACGCGTCGTCACCAAATATCCAGAAAGCAACATGGTCGAAGCCGCCCAAAGCCAGTTGAAGAAACTGGGGGGGTAAAGGGGCTCACGCAAAGCCACTAAGACGCCAAGGGAGGAAGAAAAAAACCTTGTCCGAAAACGAGATCGCGCGCGAGGTGGTTGATGCCGCTTAT
>CALBTA010000427.1 GCA_937967755.1 uncultured Planctomycetaceae bacterium
TCAAGACGCTGGACGAACTGCGAACCGCCTGCCACCAGAACAAAGTGCAAGAGTTCTGCGCGTCGTGCCGGCCAAGTCGTTTGGCGCCGCGTTGCAATACTTCACGGGTTCGAAACAGCACAACGTCGTGCTGCGCGGCATGGCCAAGCAGAAAGGCTTGAAGATCAACGAGTATGGGGTCTACGAGGTGGAGGGTGACGAGGAAACCTATATCGCCGGCAAAAACGAAAAAGAGGTCTATGCCACGCTCGAGTTGCCGGTCTTCCCGCCGGAAACCCGTGAGGCCCGTGGTGAGTTTGAGTGGGCCAAGGAAGGTGTACTGCCGGATTTGATCACTCTGGCAGACATCCGCGGCGATCTGCACATGCACACGACCGAGACCGACGGCAAGGCGACACTCGAAGAGATGGTCGCGGCCGCCAAGGACCTCGGCCTGAAGTACATCGCCATCACCGATCACTCGAAGCGCGTCAGCATGGCGAATGGGCTGAATGAAAAGCGGCTGCTCGCGCAGTGGAAACAAATCGACGAGAAGAACAATGAGTTGGGCAAGTCGTTTACCGTCCTCAAAGGCATCGAATGCGACATTCTCGAAAAGGGCGGTATGGATCTTTCTGACGAAGTTCTTTCGCAGGCCGATTGGGTCATCGCCAGCGTCCACTATGGGCAGCAGCAACCGCGCGAGCAAATCACCGAGCGCATCGTCGGGGCGTTGGAAAATCCGCACGTCGACATCATCGCCCACCCGACCGGCCGGCTGATCAACAAACGCGAAGCGTACGAAGTTGACATGGACACGGTATTTGCCGCCGCGAAGGAACACGGCAAGCTGCTGGAACTAAACGCCAACCCGATGCGGCTCGACCTGCACGACGTACACTGCGCGGCCGCCAAGGCCCACGGGATTCCCATCGTCATCAGCACCGACGCCCACAGCACCAAAATGCTGCAGTGCATGCGCTATGGCATCCTCCAAGCCCGCCGCGCCGGGCTAACAGAAGATGACGTGGCGAACACGCGGACGTGGGCTCAGATGAAGAAGCTGGTGGGCTCGAATAGCTAGTCGAACGCCTCGCGTAGCTGTTCCAAAAACTTCGGGCATTCCTCGCGCGGATCCCCCTTCTCCTCATACTCCAGCACGATATAGCCCCGGTAGCCGGCGTCGCGCATGATTTTGGCGAGGCGTTCGAAGTCGGAAGGGTGCTGCTGCTTGTCCGCGCCGCGGATCACGACCTTCACCTGCACGTTCAACGCGAAGGGTGCGATTTTTGCCAGGTCGCCGTAGACATCTTCGGTGTGGAAGTTGCCGGTGTCGACGTTCACACCGAACCAAGGGCTTTGCACATCGCGAACGATCTTCAACATCCCCTCAGGCGTAGCGGTTAGCCCGCCGTGATTTTCCAGTGCCAGGTGTACGCCGTGCTCGCCGGCGTACTGACAGCACTGTTCGATGCCCTCGACCGCCAGGCGATGTGCTTCCTTGATCGTGGAGCCACCCTTGGCGTTGCCAGAGAAGATCCGAATCACCGGTGCGCCGAGAATCTCGGCGTTGTCGATCCATTGTTTCACCATCGCAATCTGCTTGTCGCGGGCCGCGCCCGGCGGATGACAAAAATCATTCCCGACCGCCGTGCCGGAAACATCCAGCCCGGCAAGGAAGCACTCGCGCTTGAGCATCCGCAGGTACTCAGCCGGCGCGGGGTTGGGAAAATAGTAAGACGTCAGTTCCGTCCCTTCCAGGCCGAACTTGGCGCAGTCGGCGATGAAGTCGGTGAGCGTTAGCTCTTTGCTCTTGAACAAATCTCGATAGCTGTAAGCGGCCAGGCTGAACTTGAATTTCGCCTCGCCGCTTCGCTCGATCGGTTCGATTGCGGGCGTGGAACAGTTCAATGCTGCGGCAGCAGCGACCGCGCCGGTCGCCTGCAGGAAAGTACGGCGATGCATATTGGGGAACTCCCGTGATGTCTTTGGCTCTAGGCCGCGTGAAAAAAGTATTGTCGTTGCCCGAAGATCGCCAGGCAACGGATAGGCAGCGGCATTCTTGCTGGAAAGTCGCCGAGGCGGCAATAAAATTACCGCTGTCCGCGAATTAGAAGAAGTAGCGATTGCCAGGATCGCGACGCAACCGGCGCTTGGTTGCACCGTTGCGGCCTGGTGTGCGACAATCGCGTAGTTCTCGTCTACTCATTTCGCCACGAGTGATTGCATGAATGTTCATCGGCTCGTCCTAGCGATGGGGCTGCTTGCGATTTCCCACAACTTCCTGGCTGCCCAAGAGCAAGTCGCGGAACCGCTGCATTTGGAACCGATCGCGGTGCTGGGCGACCAGCGGCTGCGGCATGCTGGTTCGATCACTCACATCGCACCGTTGGCCGATGGGAGGCGATCTCTGACCACGGCCCGGGATGGCTCGGTGCGCCTCTGGGATCTAACGACTGGGAAAGAAACCCGGCGTTTCCACCAAGACCGCGGGGAAGACGTGTGGAACGTGATGTTGCTTCCCGGTGAGCAGGAATTTCTCTCCTGCGGCGAAGACAAGCAGGTGACGCGTTGGAACATCGCCACAGGGGAAGCGGTTGCCAGTTACAAGTTGCCTTCGACCGGGATGCGGCTGGCGATGGTTCCAGGCGGAAAGCAGTTTATCGCTTGCGACAGCGGCCAGCGTCCATCGCTGTGGGACCTTGCGACTGAGAAGCGCGTGCGGGCGTTCCAAGGCCACGGCGACGCGGTTTATTCGGCATTCGTTACTCCCGATGCGAAGCTGCTGGTGACTTGCGGCGAAGATGGCTCAATTCGGGCCTGGCACATGGAGACTGGCAAGGCGGCTTGGACCATCGCCAAGGTTGAAGAGGAAGCGGAGGCTGGCGCGGACCCATTCGAAGGCGGCGACATCGACCCGTTCGGGGCGGCCGACGACCTGGACGATTTGTTCGGGGAAGAGGAAATAATAGTGATTGAGGAGATCGAGGAAGAACTTGTGATCGACGACCTCTTCGGCGAACCGGAACTCCCCGTGCCAGCAGACGACGCGCCCAATGACGAAGGCGCCGAGAAGAAACCGCGCGGCCCGGGCCATACGGCCGACGTGTTCACCATCTGCCCGTTGCCCGGCGGCGAGCGGTTCGCCAGTTGCAGCAGCGACCATCACGTCGCGCTGTGGAATACGGCTGACGGCAGCCCGGTTTGGAAAGTCGAATTGCCTGAAAGCCTGACGGTGATATCCGCGAGCCCAGATGGGGCACAATTGGCAGTGACTTGCGGCGATTCGCATATCTACGTGTTGCGGACCTCGGACGGAAAACGGCTGCAAAAAATCAAACTGCCGGGCGGACGCCATTGGCCCGTCTGCTTTAGCCCGGATGGAAAGCAACTTCTCAGCGGTGGAGACCACACGATTTACCGTTGGGATACAAGCACCGGCAAGCGGCTGTTCCCACCAGCGGACAGTAAATTCGCGATCGGCGCGATCGAAGAAATCGCCGTTTCGCCCGATGGTACGCGGGTCTACGCAATCGACGAGTCCGACGCCGTTCATATTTGGGATGCGCGTAAAGGCCTGCGCGTCGGTGGCTGGAAAGGCCCCAGGGAAATTGAATTCTTTGAACTTTCTCCGGATGGAACGCAAGCGATTTTGCGCGCCGAAGATCAAATCGCTGTCGTGGATGCCGCCACTGGCAAGCGCGAAGTCGAAGTAAACCTGAACAATAGCATTCGCCACTTGGCGGTTGCGAACGGCGGAAAAATCGTGCTGGGTTCGGGGTGGGATCGCGAATTGAAGGCTTGGAACACAGTCGACGGCGGGCTGCGGTACGCGATCAAACCCGAGGATGAAGGCAATGACTTTGACCGGTTCGTCGTCTCGCACGATGGCCAACAGGTGTTCATCATCGGCGAGCAATTTGTCGAAGTGCGCAAGGTCGCCGACGGTAAACTGGTCGCCAAGTTCGCCAACAATTTGGGAGATGATGTGGGGGCCGCGACGATTCTCATTGAAGATCGGGCTTTACTATTGTTCAGCGACGATCGTGACAACCGCCAGCTCGCGATGTTCGTTCCTCCGGCACTTCCCCACGCCCAGCCGATTTCCATCGAAGCAATTCGTAAGTTGTCATCGCAATTAGGCGATGAAGATTTTTCCACGCGCGAGCGGGCAATGCATGAGTTGATCCGCAGCGGCGATCGAGTGCTGCCCGTTTTGAACAAGGTTGCGCTCGACGATTCCGAAGTGCGCTGGCGGGTGGCCAAGATTCGAGACGGCGTACGGGACGGAACGATTCCGCTCAAAGCATTGCCGAAGGCCGAAATGCCGCGCGAGGCCCGTACGGTACTCGCTCACCCCCGCCTGCCTTGCTGGGCCGCGATCACCGGTTACGATTGCCGGGCGAGCGTATCACTGGGGCGGTTCGCTGAAGGCCGCACGGAATTCGGCGAGGCGGTAGCGGACGGGCATAGCCCCGCCGCGCTGGCGTTCGCCCCGGACGGAAAAACGCTGTACACCGGCAACCGCGATGGGACAGTCAGCGTGTACGCCGTGAAGCCGCGTGACTGACTGCGTGTCAGTTCGCGGGAAGATCCGAAGGGCTGGCTTCGGTAGTTGGTGTTTCACCGGCATCGCTCTGTTCATTGACGAAGCAGAACAGGTGACGCTCGCCGCGGACGATCAATTCATCGCCGGCGATCGCGGGCGTTGCCAGGCACAGTTCGTGCAATGAGTTTTTTGCCAACAGTTGATACTCGTCGCCGGTTGCGACAACGAAAACGTCGCCGGATTCTGTGGTGGCATAAATCCGACCGGGTGCCGCCACCAAACTAGCCGACACCGGCGAGCCTAGCCGCTCTCGCCAAAGACGTTTTCCTTCATCGAGCGAGATGCAACTCAACAGCCCGTCGTCGTCAACGACGAACAGCCGCCCACCGGCGATCACCCCGGTGGGAACGTACGGTCCGCCGTTGGGCAATCGCCAACGAATTTCGGGTGCGCCGCCACGCGAACTGCGGAAGCCATCCGTTTCAATCGCGAAGATCGGACCGTTCGCCCCGCTGGTGCTGACGATCAACCCGTCGCCAACGATGGCGGTGGGGCAGACGATATCTCGCGTGCCTTCGATGCTCCAAAGCAATTCGCCCGTCGCAGGATCATAGCTTTGAACGCTTCCACTGGAGCCGTCGCGGCTACCCGATCCGTTCACAACAATCTGCCAACCCTCGTTCACCCAGGCGATGACAGGGGTCGTCCAGCAGCCGTCGCTTGCGCGGGGCGTCTTCCACCGCTGCTCACCAGTTTCGGCATCCAGCGCAACCAGGTAGGAATCGGTTTGCAATTCGACAAGTTGCACCACCAACGGGCCGATCAGCGTTGGACTAGAAGCACTCCCCCATTCATGAACCTGCCCGCGCATCGCCCGATGCCACAGTAGATCTCCTGCCACGGTGTAGCAGAACAAGCCCTTGGCACCGAAGCAGGCGAACACGCGCTCACCGTCGGTCGCCATCGTCGCGGAGGCATGCCCGTTCCGCTGGTGCGTTGTGCCGACCGGTCGGCCGACATCTTCGTACCAATCGACCGACCCAGTCGTGCGATCCAACGCGATGACGCGAAGCTGGCGGCGATGCCCCTGACCTACGACGCTGGTAAGAAAAACACGATCGGCAGTGGCGATGGGGGAAGAATTTCCGCTGCCGGGCAGCGGTGCCTTCCACCGCAAATTCTGCTCCTCAGAAGAATCGACAGGCGCTGAATCCGCCCCTGATACGCCGTGCGCTGCGCCGCCGCGCCAACTGTGCCATGTGTCGGGATCAAGTTCATGCGACGACATTTCCGAATTCGATCTCGGCGAAGGAATGAGCGGACGGTCCAACGGACCGACATCCGTACAGCCGGAGGCGAATGTGAGTAGAGCGCAAGCGGCGATGGTCGACGACCGCGCGGACAGGGCCT
>CALBTA010000428.1 GCA_937967755.1 uncultured Planctomycetaceae bacterium
TTGCTTACCGTCAGGGCTGAAAGCAATCGCCGCGATCGGGCTTTCGTGACCGAGCAATGTGTGCAGCAGCTTGCCGCTTTCCAGTTCACGAACGAGCACCGCCGGGCGGCCGCCGCTCGATCCGTCGGTTGCCAGCAGCTTCCGATCAGGGCTGGTTGCGGAAACAGTGATGGGCGTACCCGCATCGGCCAGCGGCTGGAAACTGTCCGCGCCGAGATTCCATATCGTCAGGGCTCCGTCAGAATATCCGGCGGCCAGTTTCGTTCCGTCGATGTTGAAATCAATCGACGTTGCCGCGGCGAGCGAACCGTGAAGGGCCAAGCGCGCTTCCCCGTTGGCCCCGTCAAAAACGCGCACGATGCCATCCGCGCTGGCGGCGGCCAATTGAATGTTGGGTTGCGGTGGGGCGCTCTCGGGATCGACTTCTTCAGCGACCTCCGCGGGCGCGTGATGGATCGCCAAAGCCTGAATTTCGTTCTCGCCTGCTTTCCAAGTGTGAACCAGTTCGTTCGTAGCTGAACGTACTACCCGAACGACGCCTGCGGCGCTGGCCATCGCCAGCAGGGAACCATCGCGGCTGGTCGCCAGGATGGTCGTTCCTTCCGGCGCGCCGTCAACAGGTTGGGGCAACGCTGGCAAGTTCCAGATGCGAATCGAATTGCCCGCATCGCCGGTTGCCAGATATTCGACCGGCACATCTTCTGCCGCGGCTTCGCCTTCGGGTGAAGGGGTTGTTTGTTGAAGTTCGGTCCAAGTAGTCACGGCGTTCAGTTCCGCTGGCGCGTCGATTCGCCCGACGAGTTTTCCGTCTGACGCACTCCACACGCGGACGGTCTTATCGGCCGAGGCGGAAATGAGTTGCTTGCCATCGTGCGTGAAACGCATGCTGCGAATTTCCGCCGTATGCCCGGCGAGGAATATTGTGTCGCTCGGCTTTTCCGCCTGCTCATCGACGAAGTCCGGCGCAGGCAACAGCCGAATGACGTGTTCGGCATCGGCCAGCGCGATGAGATTGCGGTCGGGGCTGACGGCGACCGCCCGCACGGCCGCTTTCGCGGCGAAGGAAGTGAACTGCACGTCGCGCGGGTAACGCCACAGCTTGGCCGTGCGGAATCCGCCCGAGGCGAGCAAGTCGCCATGTTTGCTGAAGGCGAGCGACTGCACGACATCGACGTGGGCGATTCCGGGCCTGTCATCCTTTGTCAACTTGGCGAGCGCCGGGTCGTTCAGCCGCGTGACAAGCTGCCCGGATTCAACGTGATAGATGAAAATCTGATTCGCCCGGCCGCAGGCGGCAAACTGCCCATCCGGCGAAAGGGCCAGCGTGTAAATCGGGTGATCGCCAGCGGGGAGCGGACGCCACGCGGCGGGCGAAATGACGCCCGATGGGGCTGAACCTTTGGCACCCTGGTCGATCCAAAGTTTCAGCAGGCCGAGTTCCGCCGAAGTCAGCCGCTTCGCGCCGACATCGTTATCAGGCGGCGGCATCACCGGATCGTCTTGCCCGGCGGCGAGCGTCAGCAGCAAACTTTCGATACCTTTGCCCGCAATGATCGCCGGGCCGTTGTCGCCCCCTGCCAACATGTCTTTGGGGCTTTCCAAAACCAGGTCGCCGTTGGCTTCGCTGGCGTTGTGACAGGCGAGGCAGTTTTTTTGCAGGATCGGGAGAACGTCTTCGGTAAAACTGACCGGCCCATCGCGATCGACTTTTGCAATTGGGACTTCTTGAGCGCGCACTGTGCCGGCGGCGAGCAAAGTGCCCAGCAAGATCAGGCCTGCGAGAAATGGTCTCTTCATGATTGGCGGGCTTACTCGGAAGTCTCAGCGGGGGCGGGGTCCGCTTTGGCGATGGTAACTTGCAACGGCTGCTCAACCGTCAGCGCCTGACCGTTGAGCGACATGGTCGCTCTGACGATCAACTGGTGCTGGCCGACGGTGGCGTTGGCGGCGGCGCTGATTTGCACCTTCCCAGCGGACATGTTGGCGGGAACATTGGTATTGGGAATCGAGATGCCGGCGACACCACTGGGAATGACGACTTGCAGGTTCACCTGATCATTGAAGTCGTAAAGCCTGGTGATCGCCAACGGCACTTCGGCCATCGCTCCTTGTTTCAGCGCAGCGGCGCTGGGCGGGGCGAGCGTGATGGGGGCGGGCGTGATCTTGATGGTGACGGGCGTCGACACGATGGGGACGTTCACTTTCTTCGCCTTGGCGGCGTTGGCCGTGTCGGTCGCCAGCTTGTCGGTCGCGGTTTTCAAAGCCGCCGCCTGCGCCGCCAGTTCGGTTGCCTTGGCGGCCTGCTCATCGGCGAGTACCTTGGCCTCGTCCGCGGCCTTCGCTTTCGCGGTTGCTTCATCGAGCGATTTCTGGGCCGCCGCCACGTCTTCGTTGGCTGCCGCTGCCTTCGCATTAGCTGCTTCCGCGGCTTTCTGTGCCATCGCGACGGCCGTTTTCAAATTTTCATCCGCCGGATTCGCGGCCGCTGACTTTTTCGTGTTGGCCGCGTTGGTCGCCGCGGCTTCGGCGGCGGTGTTGGCTGCGCCCAGCGCCGTGTCGGCTGCTGCCTTCGCGGTCGTCGCTTGCGCGACGGCTGTCGCGGCGTCGGCTGCCGCTTTGTCGGCGGTCGCTTTTGTATCGCTCGCGGCTTTCGCATCGGCGTCGGCCTTCGCCTTGAGCGCGTCAACTTCCTTCTTCCGCTCCGCGGCCGCGGTGGCGGCCTCCGGGTTGTGGGTGTAATCGACCTGTTCGGCGACCGCGTCCAAGTAGAAGGTGTACGTTCCCGTCGGCGTGGTGTTTCGCAGCGTTATCTCGAACTCGCCTGCGTTCTGATTGGCGTTGATCGCACCGGCGGGCGCAGTGATGTTCGCCGGCAGCCCACGCGGGATGAAGTTGATCCTTCCCTTAAACGCACCGGCCCGGGCGGTTGGGATTTTCACTTTTCCACCGCGGGGAAGCTCAATGACTTTGCCATCGCCGGCAGTGAAACCGGTAATCGGCGAAGTTTCTTCCGCTGAGATCGAGACCGCAAGGTTACGGCTGATACGGCC
>CALBTA010000429.1 GCA_937967755.1 uncultured Planctomycetaceae bacterium
GCGAATAATCACGTTTCTCATGGGACGCACGACCAGGGTTGTTTGGGGGTTTATTATGAACTTTGGTGCTCTTCTGATCGAATGATACCGTTGTTCTGAGTACAAACGGCCCCCTCGGCCGCTTTCCCTGTACGCCGCGGTGCGGATTTGCGGTCTGAATCGATACCAGCGTATGCGTTATGATGGAACGGTTGAATTCTTCGATCCCGATTGATGCCCCGGACTTCGCCCATGTGTTGTAAATTCGCCGTTTTCGCCCCGCTGGCCGCTGGACTGTTACTGCTCGCTTCGTCTCCTGCACCAGCCGCGCCGACGCAGGCCCAGCAGGATGAGCTAAAAGCGGTCTGGGAAACGCTGGTCGAAGCCGGAACGCTTTACAAAGAAGGCAAGGGTACCGATGCGGCGAAGCTGGTCGAGCAGGCCCAAGCCCGCTACGACAAGTTTGACGCCCCAGCCGACAAGCAAACGCAGGCATTGCTTGACCGCATTTACCGTGCCCTGGCAGGTGCCCACGGGGCGATGCAGCTTGACGGAATTCAGTTGCCGAAGTTGAATCGGCGAGTTTTAGAGGCGAGGCCGCAAGCGGTGGAACCAGTGGTTCCGAAACCCGATCAACCCGAGCCGCAACCAGACGAAAATGCGGTCAGCTTTGCCAAGCACGTTGCCCCGATGCTGCTTTCAAAGTGTGGGCGTTGTCACGTGAACGATTCCAAGGGAGGATTCAACGTCGGCACGTTCGCGGAATTGATGAAGGGAAGTGAGGCGGGCCGGGTGTTGTTCGCTGGCGATGCCGAGGGCAGCCCGTTGGTCGAGGTTATCGTCGAGGGCGACATGCCGCGCGGCGGCGGAAAGGTTTCGGCGGAAGAATTGACCGCATTGAAGAATTGGATCACCCAAGGGGCCAAGGACGACGGCCCTTCGCCCGACACGCCCCTTTCACAACTCGCCCGCGGTGTTGCTCCGGAAGGACCGATGGACGCGCCGAAAGTTGAAGTCGTGAAGGCAGGAGCGGAAGGGCCAAGCTTCGGCCGCGACGTCGCCGGCGTGCTCGCGAAATCTTGCACCGGCTGCCACGGCACGAACAACCCACGTGCGAATTTCAGCCTGGCGAACTTTGACGTTCTGCTTCGCGGCGGAGACAGCGGATCGCCGATCGTACCTGGCAAACCGGCTGAGAGCTTGCTGATCCGCAAGCTGAAAGGGCAAGCCGGTGCGCAGATGCCGCTGAACCTTCCGCCGCTACCCGACGATACGATCGCGGCCATCGAGGCTTGGATCGCCGCCGGCGCGAAGTTCGATGGCCCCAGCCCGACCGCGCCGGTCGAGCGCGTCGCCGCGTTCGTGAAAGCGGCCACCAGCACGCACGAAGAACTTTCCGAAGAGCGCGGAAAGATCGCCGCGGCCAATTGGAAGCTGGCTCTGCCCGGCATCGATTCGCATACCGTTTCGACGGAGAATTTCCTGCTGCAAGGAAACGTTGACGAAGCGACGCTCGGCGATCTCGGCAAAACGGCCGAGGAAATCGCCCCGCAAGTCGCCAAGGTCTTCGGCCAACCCGAGGGCGAGCCGCTCGTCAAAGGCCGCCTGACGCTGTTCGTCTTTCCGCAACGGTACGACTATTCCGAGTTCGGCCAGATGGTCGAAAAACGCAAATTGCCCAAGCAGTGGTACGGGCATTGGAATTACGACGGCATCGACGCTTACGGGGCGATGGTCCCTTCGCGCACGGACAAGTATTCGGCCGAAGCCCTGATCGCCCAGCAACTAGCCGGGGCCTACGTCGCCAGCCGCGGCACGCCCCGTTGGTTTGCCGAAGGGGCGGGCCGGGTCGTGGCGTCGCGACTGTTCAAGGACGATCCGCGCGTCAAAGCGTGGGATGAAGCGTTGCCTTCGGCGTTGGCGGCGATGCGCGCGGCCGACGACTTCCTGACCGGCAAGCTCAGCGAAGAAGACGCCATGCTCGCCAGTTACAGCTACGTGAGGTTCTTAATGAAAGACTCGCGAAAGTTCCGCCAACTGCTAGACACGCTGGCCGAAGGGGGCGACTTCGAGCAGGTCTTCGCCAAGACTTATGGCGGAAGCCCCAACCAACTATCCGCAGCCTGGGCCCGCACCGCCGCGCGGCGGTGAATTTCCACGCGCCGCGCCGGGTACGCTTAAGGGGCAAAGGGCTTCACCTGAACCGGCGAGGGTTGGTTGAGCCTCTCGATGAGACGCTTCGATTCGGCGTCCGCCTTTTCGGCCCAGGCGCTGTCGCCTTTTTCGCCGGCCGAACCACACTGCCCATACAGATCGATGATCTGATCGAGCAGTGCGTATTGGTTGTGGATGTCCTCGCGCCATGGTTCCAAGGTTTCTACCAATGTGTCGGCGTACTCTAAGTGCCCGACCGTGATGGTTTGAGCTTGGACCACCTCCGCGCGGAACCGCTCGGCCGCGATGCGGAAATTGGCGTAGCGGCCGTCGCTGACGTAGCCGTACTGGTGCATCCAAAGCGAATCGGCCCAACTCCAAATCCAGCCATGCTTGCCCGTTCCGCCGTGGCGGTTGAAAGCAAGTTTCATACGCCGCCCCATCCCTTCGCGATAGTAAGTCGCCCGTGCATGTGCCTGCGCGAGGCAAATGTCATGCAGCACCGCGTCCACGCGCATGATCAGCAGGCTTTGCCGAACCAGGTTGTCGCTGGTTGGAAACTCCGAAGCCGGCCGCGGTTGCGAAGGCGGATTGGCCTCGGCGGCTGCATCTTCCGTTGTCGCGTCTTCGTCGACGGCATTGCTTGGTTCAGTATTCGTTTCCGCTTCCAACGCTTCGGCCGCGGCGACCGCTTCGGCCAGCCATTTCGCGTAGGCGTCATACTGTTGCTGAAGCGCGGCCAGCGTGTACACAGCCAGTGAATCGCCCTCGTCGCCCTTGGCCTTCTCGGCATCGATCAGCGCCTTCAGCTTCTCGGCGTTCGCCTTGGCTTTGGCGAGCGAGCGCTCTGCCCGCTTGCGAAGGTACGCGCGCTGGACGGGATCAGACTCGCCCCGGGCATCGGAGATCAGATCACGCGCACCGAAGATCTGCCATCGCAAATCGTGCAGGGTGGTCTTGCCTTCTGTATAGAGCCGATCTATCGAAGCATCTTGGGCCTCGATCGGCGAAGAAAGTGCGGTGGCTACTGTTGACGGCGGTCCAAAACTGCAGCGCGGGGCGGTGGTCGCGGCGGTTGAATT
>CALBTA010000430.1 GCA_937967755.1 uncultured Planctomycetaceae bacterium
CGCACCTCTCCCACATCCAACCCGAACGGGCGATGAAGTAGTTGAACACCCGCGACCGCTGGTATGTGGTCGACGGGTACGCCGGCTGGGACGTGCGGTACCGCTTCAAGGTCCGCGTGATTTGCACGCGCCCGTACCATGCCCTGTTCATGCACACGATGCTAATCCGCCCCACGCGGGAAGAGCATTCCCACTTCGGACACCCCGATTCGGTGATCTTCAACGCGGGGCGGTTTCCGGCGAACAGCAAGACGCCCGGCATGACGTCTAAGTCGAGCGTTTGCCTGGACCTGGAAGATCGCGAGATGACAATACTCGGTACGGAGTACGCCGGCGAAATGAAGAAGGGCGTCTTCACGATGATGAACTACTACATGCCTAAGATCGGCGTGCTTTCGATGCACTGTTCTGCAACCGCCGATCGAGATACCGGTAGAACTTCGCTTCTGTTCGGGCTTTCAGGTACGGGAAAGACGACGCTGTCGGCCGATCCAAACCGCAACTTGATTGGTGACGACGAGCACTGTTGGTCCGATCACGGCATCTACAACATCGAAGGGGGGTGCTACGCGAAGGCAATCGACCTGACGATCGAATCAGAACCCGATATCTATCGCGCCCTGCGCTATGGAGCCGTCTTGGAGAATGTCGTGTACGACCGCTTCGACCACCTTGTCGATTACACGAACACCTCGATCACCGAAAACACCCGCGGGGCGTACCCGATTGAGCACATCCCCAACGCCCAAATCCCCTGTGTCGCCGGGCATCCGACCGATGTGATCTTCTTGACCTGCGATGCCTTCGGCGTGCTGCCGCCGGTCAGCCGCCTGACGCCTGAACAGGCAATGTACCACTTCATAAGCGGTTACACGGCGAAGGTAGCGGGCACCGAGATGGGCGTGACCGAACCGCAGGCGACGTTCTCGCCCTGCTTTGGCGGCCCGTTTCTGGTTTGGCACCCGGGCAAATACGCCGAACTTCTGGCGAGCCGGTTGAAGGAACACGACGCCCGCGTCTGGCTGGTCAATACCGGTTGGAGCGGCGGTGCCCACGGCGTGGGAAAACGGGTCGAATTGAAATTCACGCGGGCGATGGTCGATGCCATCCACAGCGGCAGCCTGGCCGACGCCCCGACCGAGCCTGACCCGATCTTCGGAGTGAACGTCGTCACACGATGCCCCGAAGTTCCCGCGGAGATTCTCGTTCCCAAAAACACTTGGGAAGACCAGGGCGCGTTCGACCGCACCGCCAAAAAACTAGCCCAACTCTTCAACGACAATTTCCAGCAGTTCAACGAAGGCGTCAGCCAGCCAGTTCGCGACGCCGGGCCCAACGTTTGAACCGCCGCCCGATGGAACGGTCGGCGACCGTACAACCGTCGCCGTTGCCTCGGGGCGTGGGCAATTCGCCGGCAAACGCCGCGAAATCGGCAGGCTGGCGCTTGCAGATTCGCGGCAAACTGATGAGAATTAAGAAGTTAGGGACAGGCTGGCTAGATTTAGGCAAAGTCTGGGGCGAATTTCTCTTCTCGATGGGTGGCTGCAACGCATGAGCGTGACGACCAATTCTGCTTTGTTCGATCTTCTCACCGAAAGCGACATCCTTTCTGAAGAAGAGTTGAAGCGGGCCGAGAACCTGATCGGCGACCAGGAAGATACGCGCAAAGCCGCGCGGGCGTTGATGAAGAGCGATCTGCTGACCCGCTGGCAGGCCAGCCAATTATTAAAGGGCAGCAAGCTGCTGTCGCTAGGCAAGTATGTGCTGCTCGAGCGGCTGCCCTGGGGAAGTAACCACGCCGTGTTTCTCGCGAAACACCCGATGATGGAACGCAAGGTGGCTCTGAACGTTCTCGACAAGGCGAGCAGCAACCGGACCGATTCGCGCGAGAGCTTTCTGACGGATGCCCGGGCCATCTCATCCTTGGACCATCGTAACTTGATTCACGTTTTCGACATCGACGAAGCCCAGGGGCGTTGCTTCTTGGTGATGGAGTACGTCGATGGCCGCAACCTGCACGACGTGATCAAGAAGGACGGCCCGATGTCGATCGACTCGGCCGCCGACATCACTCGCCAGGTCGCCGCGGGTTTGTCGCATGCCCACAAAGAAAAACTGATTCACGGCGGGCTGCGGCCAACAAATGTGATTCTTGACGGCCAGCATACGGCGAAGGTGATTGACCTGGGCTTGTCGAAGTTCGATGACCTTTCGCAGCGGCCTTCCAGTGGGGAGAGCGAATCGAAGATTCTCGGCATTGCTGACTACCTCTCGCCCGAGCAGGCCAGCGGGGGACTGCCGACCGCTAAGTCAGATATTTATTCGCTGGGCTGCATCGCTTTCTTCCTGTTGAGCGGCGAAGCCCCCTTCGCCCGCGGCAGTTACACACAGCGGTTGCAACGTCACCAACACGACAGCGTGCCCGACGTTCGCAAAGCGCGGAAGGACACGCCCGAGGGCTTGGCCGAGATCATCGGCAAGATGATGGCGAAAGATCCCGCCAAGCGTTACGGCAGCGCGGATGAGGTAACCAGCGCGCTGGAGAAGTGGTGGGATGAACATGCCGCCAGCCGGCCGAAGCCTGCGCCCAAGCGGCCCGAAGCAGCCAAAGCAGCTCCGGCTAAATCAAACGGCAAGCCGCGAACAGCACCGACTGCATCCGCGCCTAAAGCGGCCGCGCCACCCCCGAAAAAAACTGCTCCGCCGAATGCCGCCAAACCAGCCAGCGAAACTGCAACCGGCGAAGCAGCGGCGACTGTCGCCGACGTACCCGCGATCGATGTCGGCGGGGCAAAAGCAAAGCCGGCGCCGGCACCGGCACCCGTTAAACCACAAGCAAGCGCCGCAGCTGGCTCGTCCAAGCCGAAGCCTGCATCCTCAGATGCGGCGCTTCAGCCCGCCAAGAAACCGGCTGAGAAATCGGGCATCCCGTTGCCGTTGATCTTAGGGGCAGGTGGTGCCCTGCTGTTGTTGCTGGCAATCGGCGGGGGGGCGGGAGCCTACTTCTTCTTTTTCACAGGTGGCGAAGAACCAATTGAAGTTGCCCAGGCGACTGGGGTGGAAGCACCCGCAGAGAATGTAAAAGGCGCTGACGGGGCAGACGCTTCTGCCGGTGCCGAAGAACCGGCCGTTGATGGGCAACCGGACGATGGCCAAAGCCTGCCACAGCCGGGTGAGGGAGAAGAACCCGCCGATGGGGCTGCCCCTGCCGATGGTGCGGAAGAGAATGGCGCAGCCGACGGGGGCGAACCCGATGCCGACGAGGGACCAGATGTTGAAGATCCGCCTGCGCCGGTTGATCCCGAGCCGCCTGTGGAAGAGCCCCCTGAAAAGGAAGACCCGAAGCCTGAGCCACCCAAGGATCCCAAGCCTGCCAAGCCGAAAAACCCGTTCACCGCTTTGGCGGGGCACGTTGCACTTCCCGAGATTGGCGGAGAAACTCAGACCGCCTCGCTCGCCAAAATCAATGTGCCCAGCGATACGGCGTGCTATATCGACTTGCTCTGTGGCGACCGAGTTTCCCCGAAGGAGAAAGACCGCTTCACGCTCGATCGGGCCCGCAACGGGTTGGCCGACCGGGAGTGGGAGTTCAAGCTGGAAACCGACGAAGCCGAGCCGAAGCTGATTGCCACCATGGCCCTAGTCGAGCAGGACTTGCAATTCCAATGGACCGAAGCCGGAGCGAAAGAGGAAGCTTCGCCCTATTTGAAGAACTGCTTGCTCAACCTGCGAACTGCCGACTTTGAACACTTCGTCGCCCTTCGGGCTCCGACCCAGGCGAACACCTTGCCCTTCCGCCTGGACGGCAAGCTAATCCGGCAGAAGATTGAAATCGAAGACGCCCCACGGAAGGAAAACATTTTCATCAAGATTACCGGCGTCGAAGGGGTCGAGAAGCATGAAGTGGCCCCGAAAGACCAGTTGACGGTCGACCGAGACGCGACTGCTGTCCGCTTCGGCGAAGGAATCGAGCAACGCGCCGCAGCCCAAATCGAATCGGTGATGCAGAAAGACCTACAGCTAACCGTAACGCCGTACGTTAAAGCGGGTAACGATTGGGTGAAGTTTAACCAGCGGCAATTGCAAGGTGCCGCGGCGAGCCTGCTGGCAAATATTCAGCAAGGCAAGCAAGTGATTGCGGCGACTCGGCAGGAGAACAAGAAGAAGGAATACCAGGCCAAGCTGAAGACGCTTGAGGAGCAGTACAGCGAATTGGAAAAGCTGGGTACGCAGTTGGAGAAAATGTCCACTTCAAATATCTACATCAAGTACCGCGTATATTGCAGCGATGGTGTCAATGAAGTAACGCTGGTCAACGGCGACATCGCTCCGGAAGCGCCTGCAGCCCCCGCCGTGCCGAAGTAGCCATGACGGAAGCGAACCCGCGGCTGCTGATCCTCGGTGCCCACCCTGACGATGGCGAATACCACAGCGGCGGCCTGGCAAGCATCTACCGGTCGCTGGGACACACGGTGAAGATCGTCTCGGTCACCGACGGGGGGGCCGGGCATCACGAGCTTTCACCCGAACAACTCGTTCCCCTGCGACGCGACGAAGCCCGTCGCGCAGGTGAAATCATCGGGGCCGAGTATGTCACTTGGGACAACCCCGACGGGCGACTGCAACCGACGCTGGACGTTCGCGACCAGATCATTCGAGAGATTCGGTCGTTTCAGCCTGATGTGGTGCTGACGCACCGGCCTTGTGATTACCACCCCGATCACCGGGCGGTCGGGCAAGCGGTTCAAGACGCCAGCTACATGGTAACCGTGCCGCTGATCTGCCCGGAAGTTCCTGCTCTGCGAACCGACCCACTGGTGATGTACATGCCCGACCGCTTCACCCGGCCCAACCCAATGCGGGGTGATCTGGTGGTTGATGTCGGGCAACATGTTGAAACGATCGTGCGGATGATGGCTTGTCACCAGTCGCAGTTCTTCGGCTGGCTGGCCTACAACCATGCGTACGAAGATGAAATGCCCGCGGATGAAGAGGCGCGCTTCGACTTTTTACTGCGCTGGTACCGTGATCATTTGCGGCCGATGGCAGATCGGTACCGCGACTGCCTAATCGAAACCTATGGGGAAGTTTGCGGCCGTGAGGTTGAATTCACGGAAGTCTACGAGGTAAGCGAGTACGCTGGCGCTTGGAACGATGAAGTGAAACGCCGTTTATTTCCACTCGCAGGCGAGTGATTTCTAGTCGTGGAGGGATTGAAGCCGAGCGGCGCAAGCCGCCCAGTGAGTGCTACTAGTGCGACCATCCCCTTACTCTAGCGCCATCTAGGCAAGTTGTTTAAATT
>CALBTA010000431.1 GCA_937967755.1 uncultured Planctomycetaceae bacterium
TTATACTGACTATGTCGCTTTTCGCTCCGCGAAAAGCTGTCTTTCGCGGAGCGAAAGACGACAAACATTGAACACCAAATTCTCTCCCGGAGTTTGCCGATGAGCCATCGTCACTTCATGTTATTGGCAGTTTTTGCCGTTGCCGCGTTGAGCCTCTGCGTTCAGCCAACTTTCGCAGACGCTCCGCTGGAGGGAACCAAGCCTGCCCAGTGGCGGTTGGTTTGGACGACCGACCCGGCGACTTCCGCCAAGTTAATTTGGAACACCGCCAAGCCGGGCACGTCACACACCGTCGTGATTAACAAAGAAGGTGAAGATCCAGAAACGCTCAAAGCCCAAGTCAACGGCGAGTATGACAATAACCGTGTCTACTTTCATTGTGCGCAACTCTCGAAGCTCTCGCCCAACACGAAGTACCAGGTGCAAATGGTCAGTGACGGCGAAAAGTCGCCATCGTTTTTCTTTTACACCGCGCCGGCTGAAGATCGGCCTTTCAGTATCTTATTTGGTGGCGACTCGCGCAGCAGCAGTTCGACCCGTCGGGCCGTGAACAAACTGATGGCTTCCATGGTCGCGGAGTCCGCAGCCGATGAGAGCCCCGCCACCGATATCCTCGCCCTGGCCCATGGCGGCGACTATATCGTCAGCGGGCGAAGTTTTTCGCAATGGCTGCAATGGATGAAAGATCACGAGTTGACTGTCAGCGACAAGGGCCAACTGCTGCCGATCATCCCCGCCCGCGGCAACCACGACGGTGGCCCGCTCTATGATCAGGTTTTCGGCTTTCCCAAAGATGACTTGAATTACTTCACGACGACCATCGCAGACCAACTCACGCTGATCACGCTCAACTCCGAAATTAGCGCCGGCGGCGATCAAGCAAAATGGCTGGAAGCCCAACTCAGCGCGTCGCGGCCGAAGACCCGTTGGCTGTTGGCCCAATACCACCGCCCCGCCTTCCCGGCGGTCAAGTCGCCCGGCCGCGCATTGCAATACTGGGTGCCGCTGTTTGAAAAATATAACGTCGACATGGTTTGTGAAGCCGACGGGCACGTGATCAAACGGACGTTGCCGATTCGCAACAACGAACATGACAAAACAGGCGTCGTCTACATCGGCGAAGGGGGCCTCGGCGTCGGGCAGCGCTCGCCTAAGTCCGATCGGTGGTACTTGAAATCGCCTGGCATGTCCGGGCGCGGGCACCACGTGCAGCTATTGACATTCAGCGAAAAAACTCTTGACTATCAATGCGTCCTGCTGGAAGGCAGAATCGCCGACCGCTACAGCCGCTCGCCTCGCAAGTAGCGCATATCGGCCGACACGCCGCCGGAAGGTTGACGACGACTCAATTGACAACCCATCCGAAAACCTCGGATGTAGCACGGATTGCCAATCCGTTCCGAGGTTTTCGGATAGGTTCTAAAAAAGCACGGAGCACGGAGCCGCTTCATGACTTCTCAATCAACTTCCGCGGGCGGCCAGTCGCAGCAGCAATCGGGCCCGGGCCGGCTGCTGGCCCAGTATGATTGCGAAGGGTTTTACGACGAGAGCATCGCGCCGGACGGCTCGCCGCGCCCTGAGTCTCGGGCGTTGTTTGAAACGATTGACACGGTTTCTCACGACGACCTGGTCCGTCGCCAGCGCGCGGCCGAGCGGGCGATGATGCGGCTGGGAATCACGTTCAACGTCTACGGAGAGAAGGAAGGGGCCGAGCGGATTATCCCCTTCGATATTTTGCCTCGCATGATCGCGGCGGCAGAGTGGGATTGGATCGAGCGAGGGCTGAAGCAGCGGATTTGTGCCCTCAACCTGTTCATCCACGATGTCTACCACAAGCAGCAGATTCTCAGCGACAAGGCGATTCCAGACCACGTCATCACCTCCGCGGCATCGTTTCGCCAGCAGTGCGTGGGGCTGCACCCGCCCGAGGGCATCTGGTGCCACATCACGGGCACCGATCTTGTCCGCGGCGGCGACGGGCAGGTCTACGTGCTGGAAGACAACCTGCGCTGCCCTTCCGGCGTGTCGTATGTTTTGCAGAACCGGCAGTTGATGAAGCAGACGTTTCCTCTGCTGTTCGAACGCCTGCGAGTCCGCCACGTCGTCGACTACCCGGGCCGCCTGCGGGACGCCTTGGAATTCTTGATGGAGCACCGAACCGATCACCCGACCGTGGCCGTGCTGACGCCCGGTTCGTTCAATTCCGCCTACTTCGAGCACTCGTTCCTCGCCCAGCAGATGGGTGTGCCGCTGGTCGAAGGGCGGGACCTGGCCGTTCAGGACGGTTACGTTTATATGCGAACGACGAAAGGGTTCGAGCGCGTCCACGTACTGTACCGCCGAATCGATGACGATTTCATCGACCCGCAGGCGTTTCGCAAAGATTCGCTGTTGGGCGTGCCCGGATTGTTCGACGCTTACCGCCAGGGGAATATCGCGCTGGCCAATGCGCCCGGCTGCGGCGTCGCGGACGACAAAGTTGTCTACGCATTCGTGCCCGAGATCATCAAGTACTATCTGAAGGAAGACCCCATCCTGCCGAACGTGCCGACTTACCATTGCTGGGATGACAAGCAGCGCGACCATGTGCTGAAAAATCTCGACCAACTGGTCGTGAAGCCGGCCAACGAGTCGGGCGGTTACGGAATGCTGATTGGCCCGCGCTCAACCGCCGAGGAACGCGAGAAATTCGCGGGTCTGATTGCATCCAACCCGCGCAACTATATCGCCCAGCCTACGCTCAGCCTTTCACGCGTGCCGATTTTGATCAACAACCACATGGAAGGCCGGCACGTCGACCTACGGCCGTTCATCGTGTATGGGCGAGAAATCTACGTGCTGCCGGGTGGGCTTACCCGCGTGGCATTGAAGAAGGGTTCGCTGGTGGTGAATTCGTCGCAAGGGGGTGGAAGTAAGGACACGTGGGTCGTCACCGAGGAGGGTGCCTGATGTTAAGCCGCGTCGCTGAGTCGATTTACTGGATGAGCCGCTACATCGAACGGGCCGAGAACGTCGCGCGGTTCATTTCGGTGAACTTGAATTTGCACATGGACTTGCCCGGCGTCGGTGACGAGCAGTGGTTGCCGCTGGTGATTACCACCGGCGATGAAGAAAGCTTCGGGCAGCGTTACCAGGTGGCGACGAAGGAAGACGTTTTGCAGTTCCTCACGTTCGATCGCGAGAACGGCAATTCCATCTTCGCATCGCTGCGCGCAGCTCGGGAAAACGCCCGCAGCGTTCGCGAAGTGATTTCAGGCGAAATGTGGGAGCACGTCAACCGCTTTTACCTGATGCTGAAAGAAAGCGATGGGCAGCAGGCGCTGGAGAACACCGCGGACTTCTACGAGCAAATTCGTGTGCTAGGCCAACAGTTCATGGGCGTGACCGATGCCACCATGACCCACGGCGAAGCCTGGCACTTTTGCCGGATGGGCCGGCTGATCGAGAGGGCGGATAAAACTTCGCGAATTTTGGACGTGAAGTACTACCTGCTGCTCCCCAGCCCCGCCGATATCGGCAGCCCGCTGGACGACATTCAATGGGCAGCTTTGCTGCGCAGCGCCAGTGGGTTGGAAATGTACCGCCAGAAACATGGGCTGATATCGCCGGCCCACGTGGTCGACTTTCTGATCTTGGACAAAGAATTTCCGCGGGCGGTGCTGTACTGCCTGACGAAAGCGAATGATTCACTGCACGCGGTCAGCGGAGCGGCGATGGATGGCTTCAGTAACCGGCCCGAACAGATCATGGGGCAACTACGGGCGGAACTGGCCTACACCGATGCCGAAGATAGTATCGATCGAGGGTTGCACGAGTTTGTCGACGACCTGCAAGGAAGGCTAAACCTGGCCGGCGGAGCCATTCATGACGCGTTCTTCGATTTGCAACCCACCCGCTCGCCGACGTTGATGCCGACGTAGCGAATGTGAAATCGTTTGTGGAAAAAAGTGAAAACTTTTCCCAAAAACAGAGCAAGATTCCCGGCTGGGCGGATACTATACATATGAATGCTTTCCCCGCGATGTGAGCAGTCGCCAATTTCAGGTTTTTGAAAATTCGATGAGTACTTAGGGAACGGTTGTGCGCTATATTGTGTCGAACCCTTAATGCCGCCTTTGTCTCACAAAAAGCGAAGGGCTGTGGGCGCATCAGGGAAACTTTCAGCACCACCCCTGATTTTGCGGAGGTGTGCTGAATTTCGACCCGAAACCGACAACGGTTGCAATGCGGTAAACGTTTGTTAGCAAAGCAGTTACAGAGAGCAACTCTTCAACGAACGAGGCAAACATTCAGCACTCGGCACCAGGGCTTGCTGAAAACTTGAATCGCCATAACACCAAAGTCGGCAAGGGATTACGTCCACGCAGAGAATCCAGGTGCTGAATCCAACGCTGAAAGGAACAACGGAGAGAACATGACATTTTGCTTAGGGATGAAGGTCCAAGAAGGCCTCGTGGGGATCGCCGATACGCGCGTTACTTCGGGCAGCGAGTGCATCACCGCCCGCAAAGTATCGGTCTATCAGGGCGACCGGTGGTCGATGTTTTTGATGACTTCGGGCCTGCGAAGCGTGCGCGATAAAGCGTTGACCTACTTCGACGAGCTAATGGAGGACCCCGAAGCGTCGCACCCGGATCGGATGTTCAAAGTCGTTAGCCTGTTCGCCGACCAGATTCGGCGGGTCTCGCGCGAAGATAAGGAGTTCCTTGAGGAAGCCGGGCTGAGCTTCAATATTCACGTGCTGGTCGGCGGGCAAATGGAACGCGACGCCGAACACAAGCTGTACATGATCTACCCGCAAGGCAATTGGGTGGAGGTTGGGCCCGGCACGCCCTACCACATCATTGGGGCATCGGGTTACGGCAAGCCGGTGCTCGATCGCACGCTGCAGTACGACGACACGATGCGGTTCGCCCTGAAGGTTGGTTGCCTGGCGTTCGATTCGACGCGGATCAGCGCCGCCGATGTCGACTTCCCCGTCGACATTCTGCTGTACGCCCGAGACAGTTTCCAAATGGTGACACAGCGTTTTCAAAAGGACGACCTGGTCGAGATTTCCGAGTGGTGGCAAGAACGTCTGCGCACGTCCATACGAGAGCTTTCGATGAGTTGGATGGAACCGCTGCTCAAGCAGATGCCCCCGGGAAGCACCGCCCCACCGCCGTCTGCGCAAAGACGCCACGAGGCGTAGTGAATCTCGACCCGGTCGATTGGATTCAGCGGGCAACGCGGCGCTCGCTGCCAAGTGAAATTCGTCGTCGCCCGCCGCAAGGGGTTTTTCAACAGGCGTGTTGCACAAAGGGG
>CALBTA010000432.1 GCA_937967755.1 uncultured Planctomycetaceae bacterium
CGTCAGTACTTTGCCTTCTCTTTCGCCCGCAGGACGAACTTTTCGAAGCGGGCTTCCTGACACTTTTGAATGACCTGCTGCACGTCACCGGTGGGTGCCTCGCGGTGGGCGCGGACGATCACGACCACGTCGGCGACAACCTTCTGCGTCGACTCGAAAAACTGGGCCTTGCGCGTCAGCACGGTCGAGATCTGATCGTTCAGCGGGTAAGTCCGCCCGTCGATGACCACTTCTTTGTCCTTGGTGACCTGTACGGTCAGGAATTCATCCGGGGCTTTCTCCGGCGGCTTCGCCAGCACGCTTTCGGGCAGCACAACGCGCTGGTCTTGCTCCGACTCGGTGAAATTCACCAGCACCATGAAGAAGGCGATCAACTGAAACGTCATGTCGATCATCGGCGTCAAATCGCCTTCCAGAACGCCGGAGCCTTTTTTCTTTTTCAGTCGCATAATTCGCCGGACGTGCTAGGAACCCTGGAGTATTGGGTAGCGGAATTCACCAGAATTCCGATGGTGTTGATTTGACAGTTTGTGGCTGAATTTTTGCAAATTCAGCTACGTGTCACGAATTCAGCTACGTGCTACTTCTTGCCGACATTCTCGAACCGGCTCATCAAACCTTCGCTGAGGATGCCGACTTCCAGCACCAGCCGGGCGACGCGGTTGCGCAGAATGTTGTAGGTGGCGATGGCCGGAATGGCGATGCCCAGCCCGACGAGCGTGGTAAACAACGCGGTCGAAATACCGTCGGCCAACTCCGAAGCCTTGGGCGTTTGCGTGCTGTTGGCGATCACGCTGAACGACGCGATCATACCCTGCACCGTACCCATCAGCCCGATCATCGGGGCAATGGTGCCGATCAGTGCCATGTAGCTCAGGCGGTGTTCCAGCTTCATGTTTTCTTCTTCGCCGACCTCTTGCATGGCTTCAATCGCCTGGCTGTAACCCGAAGATAGTTTCGCCAACCCGGCCGACAGAACCTGCCCGAGCACCGAGTCATCGTTCTTAGCCAACTCGTACGCTTCTTGGTAACGCTTTTCATTGAGGTGCGCTTCGAAGCCTTCGACCAGGTGGACCGGCACGACGTTGTCGCGGCGGGCGGTCAACAGATTCATCACGAACAGCGCGACCAACGTGAACGACAGCGCCAGGAAGATCAACGAGTAAGTCCAACCGAGCGCACCGAACGCCCAACTCAGGTAGCTCACCCGCTTGGGCTTGTCGTCCTTCGGCTTGGGGGCTGGTGCGGGTGCAGGCGCTGGGGCCGCCCCGTCTTGGGCGACGGCTACCTCGGCCGTGCCGACCGCCACGACGGAAAACATGGTCAACGACGACCAAAGCATGCTGGTGGTGCAAAGCCCGGCGACTAATCTGCGTACCCAGGTGGGTTGGTCCATTTCGTACTCCCGAAGAATCGTTGTTGTTCGTTAGCTGGCCCGCGGAAAAGCTGAGACGAATCCCAGCCTGCAATGTAAGGTTCGTATGGTCTGTTCCGTTTTATTCGCGAACTGCCGCCGCACGTTGGAAGCGAGAGAGGCAAAGCGATAAGGCGGATGAGGAATCTCCCATTCTAACTTGCCCAAACCGGCTCCGTAAAGCGCCGGATGTCTTGGTTGTGATTAACTTTGACGGTCACTCTTGGCCGCCCAGATCGGGCAGGAGTGCCCGATCTACTTTTTTCGTCTTGCTCGGGCAAGAGTGCCCGAGCTACGTTGGAACTAACTTGCTTTGGCTGACCACACGCTGCCTGGGTAACGCGTCTTCAGCAGTTGGCGGGCTTTGATCGCCCGGTCGGCCATGTTGTTTTCCTTCCAGAGGTCGATCAGGTGGTACAAGGCTTCCGCGTGCTGCGCCGGGTCTTGGTAAAACAGCAGGTCGACGTGCAGATAGGCCAGCAGGGCGTCCTTCTTGTTGTCCGCGGCGTTGTGGCAAGCCCCCAGCGCGTTGTACGCCCGGGCGAACAGTTCGCCGTCGCGGCTGTCGCTGTTGGCGATGATCTTCTCGCAGTCGGAAATACCATCGGCCGGTTTGCCGAGGTGGGCCAGGCACTTCGCTTTGCCGAGCGTCGCCAACTCCTTCTGCCGGGTGGCCAGCGGGGTGTTCAGGTTGGCCCCAATCACCATCTGGTACTTCGCGCCGGCATCCTTGTAATTCTCCTGGGCGAGCAACGCGTTGGCTTCCAGCACGGCCGCTTTCACTTTGAACTCAGGCCAGGGGGCGCTGCCGACGTTCTTGTAGTAGTTCGCAGCCACGTCGGCCCGGCCGATGCCCAGGGCCAAATCGCCGGTGATCTCGTTGGCTTCGTAATAATGGTACGTGCCGGTGTTTTCGGCGAAGGGGCGCATGGCATTGACGGCCGCCGCTTTGTCTCCGCTGCCGGCCAACGCCAGCTTGGCGGTGCAGTAGGCGATGTAGTACTTCACTTCGTCCACGACGATGTCGCGTTGCACATCGCCCAGGTCGATCTTGCCGAGTTTCTCCTGCGCGTCCTCCAGTTGCCCGCTGGCGATCGACGCATGGGCCGAAGTGAGCAGCGCCGGCGCGTCGCTGAAGGTGACGCGTTTCACTTCGCCGACGTCGACTTGCGTGGTAACGCCTGAAACATCGACGCCGATCTTGTCCTAACTCATCTCGACAATCGCGCCGCGTTTTGTCCCTTCATACAGCGTGACGACATCGAACCCGCCCTGGGCGTAGAGGGAAGTCGTGACGAAGCAAAGGAGTGCCGTGAGGAGAAGTTTGCGTTTCATGGGGAGGTCCTTAAAGGGTTTTCGGTGTTCGGTTTTCAGTTTTCGGAAAGGGTCGTTCAATGTTCAAAGTTGAACGTTCAATGTTCGATGGTCACTTCTTCTTACCCGCCTTCGCCGTCGGCGCTGGCGTCGGACGAGTCGGTGGTGGCGACCGTCTCGTCGCCTTCGTCACCGCCGGTGGATTCGAACTCTTCCAGGCCAACGGGCGGTTGGTTCAGGGCGGTTTGTACGTCACGCAGTATCTTGTCGTACTGCCCCCGCGCGGCGGAGCCGCCCATGTCGGGGTAGCCTTGCACGGTCAGGAAGATGTCTTGCTTGGCGTAGCCGAGGAACTTTTCGCGCTCCTCGCCTTCGAGCGTCATCGCATAGTTGTAGTACGATTCGGCCTGCTTCACCTTGGCGGTGTGCAGCGTTTCGTAGAACCGGTCCTTCATTTCGGGGCTGCGTTCGATCTGGGCGGCCAGCCGCTTCGACATCGTCACCCAACCCCAAATGTTGTTCTTCTTCGCGGCGTTCTTCCGCCCGCCGTTGATCGCCCGCAGGTACAGCCGGTCGATGCCCAATTCCGATTCGGCCCATTCCATGTACATTTCCGCGGCGGCGACCTGCAAATCAAGCGTGGAGTTGCGCTTCGGATCCTTCAGCACCTCTTCCATTTGATCCATCGCCAGCACGTACTTGCCTTGCCGCCGCAGCACGTTGGCCAGGCGAACACGTAATTGCATGACCATGTTCGTGCTGACCGATTCATCGGACTTGCCTTTTTCGATCAAGGCCGTGTATTGCTCTTCCGCCTTGGCGTAGAAGGCTTTCACGTCGGCGGGGGGTTCTCCGCCGCCAGGGTCGTTGGCCTGGCCGAGTTGATAGAAGTTCTCGGCGACCCAACTCAGCACGGGGAAGTCGGTGCCGGTCTTGGCGACCCGGTCGAGGAAAGTGGCGAAGACTTGCGTCAGCGTCTTCCGCTTGGCGGCGGGAGCACGCTCGATCATCTCTTTGACTTGCTCGGCCAGCGTGACGTAAATGCCGATCAGTTTTTGCTGGCCTTGCTCATCCTTGCCGACGGTGCTGTTCAATCCGTCCATCGTTGCTTCCGCCTTGGTGAACAGGCTTTGGGCGTTGGCCGCGTCGGGTAGAGCACCGAAATAGGCCAGCAGCGCGGTCGTATAAACTTCCGCCGCCATCCCATCGCGATCGACCGCCGGGTCGTTTTTCTTGACCAGCGTGAGCGAGCCGATCTTCGGGTCTTCCATCAGCGCGATGGCGTCGTTGGGCTGATCGGCTTCGACGTAAATGCGGCAGAGAATCGCCACGGCGGCGGCCAGCGTCTTGTCGACGTCCGACTGTTTCATCCGCTCGATGCCGTTCTTCAGCGTCGTTTGCGCTTCAACCTTCAGCGGTTCTAGCTGCGTAGTCAGGGCGTCGATCTTTTGGCGGTTCTCTTCGATCTGCTGCTTCCGTTTGACGATGCTCTCGCCTTCAGGCGGTTGCTCGCCCCCCTCCCAGGCTTTGATATCCCGCAGCCAGCCGCTGATTTCTTTTTCCATCTCGCGGGCGGGCTTCATGTCGGTCAGGTAGGTACTCCACATCGCCTGCCCGGTGGTGATTTCGGCGTCGCCGCGGGTTTCGGAATCCAACGGCACCTGGGCCAGGTACTTGCGGGCTTCGGGCAAGTTTTTCTGAATGACCATGAACTTGATCAGGGTCAACAGCGCCTCTTCGGCCTCTTTATCGCCAGCCCATTTGTCGAGCATCAGCTTCGATAGCCGCACGACGCCGTCGGCCGCGAAGTCCTTCTCGCCATCGGGTGCCTGGTTGTACATGTTCTGGTACGAAGCCCGGGCGTAGATCGCGGTGTACTTCGCGGTCCGGTGGCCGGGGAAATAACGGGCGAGAAATTCGCCGTAGACGGCCGCGTCCATGTATTCGTTCTTTGACCAATGCAGGCTGCACAGGTAGAAGCGGGCGAGGTTCAATTCATCCAAGGATGTGTCGGGTTCGACCAGTTCCAACGCCTTACGGAAAAACTCAATGGCGTCGATGCGGGCCTGCTTGCGGGCTTCTTCGGTGTCCTTCAACTGCGCTTGCAGTTTTTCCTTTTCCGCCGCGTCTTTGGTCTTGCCGATCGTTCCGTTCAGAATATCAATTTGCTGCGAAGTGTTGCTAATCGTTCGCCAGGCTTCGGTGCCGGCGGCGAACGCTTCGGGGAAGGTTTGCGGGTCGGGCTTTTCGTCGGGCGTATCGACTTGGCCGCCCAGCAGTGCCTTGAGTTCGATGAACTGCGTCTTGAGCGGATCGTCGGCATACTTGATGCCGTGATCGACCAGCCGGTTTGCCTCGGGCAGGCTGGGTTTGTACGTCGGCTCGGTTGGGTTCATACACGCCAGTTTGATCTGCGCCGCCCGGCTCAGTTCGTAATAGAGCTGCAGCCAATCGGCATCGTTGGTTTCGTTGGGGCGAATCTGGCCGACCCATTCGGTCGCGGCGAGCAACGGGGCGTCAAGCATCCTTTCCTCGATGTCGTCGCTCAACCAACATTGCAACGTTTGCACCAGCGTCTTGGTTCGCAACACGCGGAAGGCCTGTGGTTCGGTCGGTTGTTCGAGCAATTCCTGGTAATAGGTCAGCGCTTCCTTGATGTTCTTCTCGCCACCCATTTCCTGGTAACACTTGCCCTGTTGCAGCAGCGAGTACAGCCCGGCGATCAGGCGGCGGTACTTGGTGTAAATCTCGCCGTATTTGTCAGCCGCCTTCTTCAGCATTTCGTTCTTTTCCATCTTGTTGACCGCCGTGTCCGACATTTCGTATAGGATGACCGCTTCGACCATCTGCACGCCGACGTACTCCCGCCGTAGTTCGTCGCGGTAGGCGATCCGCTTTTCGTCACGCTGGGGATCGAGCGCTTTGGGCATCCCTTCCAGAATCTTCTTCATGTCCTCACGAGAGCTTTCATATTCCTTCAGTGCCTGCTCATAGAACGCGCGGGCTTCTTTCATCAGCGCCGGTTTGTCGGCGGCGTTCCTCGCCCGCTCGGCTTCGGAAACTTTCACCCTGGCCCGTTCGACCAGCACGTTGGCCAGTTGGTTTTTGGCCTTGGGGGCGAACTCGTGGTTTTTCTGCGCGGTGAGAAACTCGCGGAACTTCGCCTGCGCTTCGTCGAGCCGTTTTTGCCGCTCGTCGAAATCGGCTTCGCTGCGCGAAACGGCCATCAGCGTCAGGCCTTGTTCGTACTGGATCGTCTCCCGAAATTCCTGCGAGGCGGCGGGGCTTTTTTCCATCCGCGTCAGGTATTCGTGCGCGAGGTCGAACAGCCCCTCTTCACGCAGGGCTTCCAGGAACTGGGCAGCGGGTTCTTCAGCGCCAGCGGGTGATGCGAACCACCCGCCGGTAAGTACGGCCGAAGCGACCAAGGACAGCAGGCCAACGCGGCAATGATTGATCAATCGACAGCTCATCGAACTTCCTCGAGCGCTGAAAAGTTGAAAAGATTTTGAAAAGGACGCGTATCTCACCATAACTTAAATGCCGGTTCACGATTCGGCAACCGTTCGCCCGTTGGTCAAAGTGGCAGGCACAGTCCCTGTGCCGTTCGCCGGAAGGTCCGGGATCGCAGCACAGTTACGGCACGCGGAGCGTGCCTACTACTTTTTCAAGGAGCGTCTACGCCTCGTCGAGTGGCTTCTGTTTGTTCCAAAACACGCACGAATTGTT
>CALBTA010000433.1 GCA_937967755.1 uncultured Planctomycetaceae bacterium
CCTTCCGCAACAGCGATTGTGCATTACTCGTTCCCACGCAGAGCGTGGGAACGAACTCGCAAACAGTCGGTGCTAGCTCAGGCAGCTTCGCACAACGCCCAGGCGGAATCAGGATCGGGGTATTCTCCGTAGAACCGCTTGATGAAATGCCGTCGGCGGCTGCCGGGGCAGTGCGATTCCCAACCTTCGCGGGCCAGCAGCCGATCGGAAATGCGATGGTTGGTCACGTCGCACAGGGCGGCATCGGTCTGTTTGATGCGGGCGATCTCTTCCAACACAGTCACCGCGGCCCGGGCGGTGGCGAATGTGCAATCGCCGGAAGAGACGATGTACTTCACCGCCAGAAAATTGCTGTGCCCCAGTGGCTGGTTGTAGTACAGCCAGCAGCGGTTGCCTTGCAGACGATCATGGTTCCACCTTCCCAGCCAAAGCGCCTCAGGCAAGGAAATCATCTTGGCCCAAGGGCGGAGGTGAACGGCGCTCAACTTCCCGGCCTGGGCCACAATCACGCCGTAGCGGCGGCGCCGGAGCACATCTTCGCCGAGGCGCAAGTCGGTAATGGTTTCAAACAGCGGCATACGCAAGCATAGCTTGGAATTTAGGCCTCGTTCCCACGCTCCGCGTGGGAACGTCGCTTCGGCCGCTCCACGGTCATGGAGGCGTGAATCCCGCTTCCTGCAACGCAGAGCGTCGCGGCATCGCGTTCCCACGCAGAGCGTGGGAACGAGTTGGGCGTGGTTGTTACTCCGGCGAATTGCGAAAGATGATCTGCTCTTTGATGAACCGCCAGAAGATCAGCATGGCCCACATCAGGGCGAACATGATGACCACTAAAGCCGGTACAAATAGACCCATCGTGAAGATGGCACCGAAGTCGTGCCACAGCTTCGCCCAAAAGACAATGACGATTAGCGCCGCCGCGCATAGGAACGGGCCGTACCAGATATCGGCTTGCCCGCGCAGCAGCATGTTGAGCAGCGCGATCACCACGCCGATGAACGGGGCGATGAAGAATAACATCAGGCAGGGCTGCCAACCAAGGTAAACGCCGATCATGGCGACCAGCGTCACATCGCCGAAACCCATCGCCTCTTTGCGCAGGGCATGGCTGCCGATGATCCGCACGCCCCACACGATGGCCCCGCCAGCGGCCATGCCAACCAGGGCGGTGAACAACGCGTGCCAATGCGAGCTGCTGACGCGGCCTTGCAATGCCCACACCGCGATGATCAATGCCAGGCCCAACCCCAGAATCGGCAAGTAGCCGCGCCAACCTTCATGCGGGCGACTCTTCCGCGGCATGACGGCCCGGCGCATGCCAGCCAACTTATAGCGCACCGCCTTGGCGACGCCGAAGCGCGTCGTCCAGATCGATGGCAAAATCGCCAACCACCACGCGGCGAAGCAGCCGATGGCCGTGGCCAGCCCGCGCGGGCCGGAAAACGAATCGGGCGAATCGTTCGGCGAGGAGAGCATCCAGAGCGACTAACCCGGCCACGTAGGCGCAGGCGGGCGTCCATAGAGAAACGCATCCCAAACGGGCAAGCGGCTCATGGGCACCAGCGCCGCCAGAACCAGCCCGGCGAGCGCCCCGTAGACCGTGATCTGATCGGGGATCAGTTTCTCATCGATGTCGATCACCGACGCCGTCGCCATCAAGGCGATCAGCAACGTGTGTGCGGCAAACTGGGCATGAATCCAGTCCATCGGCAATTTGGTTGTGACCGCATCGGGGACCAGCCCGCCTTGCACTTCAAACCAATACAACAATGCCAGCCCCGCGCCGAAGACAATCTCAATCGTCATTGGGCGGAGCCAATACCCAGGGCCGTGCAGCGGCGCTTCGCGCCGCAACGCGAACCAACCGACGATCGGCAGATAGTCAAACCAATTCCGCGGCGGGGCATCGGCCGGCGGTTTCGCCCACGGCCCAATCTGCCGCGGAACCCACGACAGCCGGTAGACGAACCGGTTCACCTGTGTGCCGATCAACACCCCAAGGATGCCGACCGCGGCCAGGCGGAGTTCTAGCGGAAGGTTATATAGCCAGGTCACGCAGGGCTCGCTTGAAGTCGACACATACCAGATGGAATGAAACGGCCCTTACCTTACGGATCGAACCGCTGCCGGGCAACAGCTTGTCGCGTTTGCTACCTGCAAGAGCCGTGATAGGGAACA
>CALBTA010000434.1 GCA_937967755.1 uncultured Planctomycetaceae bacterium
GGTGGGATGTTACCGGGCGGATGCGTGATTAGCCGCGCACTAGTAGCAGGCACACTCCGTGTGCCGTCCGCCTGACCCGCGTCAATTCTGCTACCGGTTACGGCACACGGAGTGTGCCTACTACGGTATCTAAACCAACTCAGAAATCGGCCGACCGTCTTCGATCATGTACGTCGGGCGGCCTTGAGGGCTGGTGAACTGCAACTGCGGATCCAGGCCGTACATGTGCAGCACGGTGGCCAGCACGTCTTGCGGTTTGATCGTCGGGCTGACGGGCACTTCGATGCGCGGCGACGATTCGCCAATCACTTGCCCCATCTTCAATCCGCCGCCGGCCATCGCCAACGTGCATAGCCGGCCCCAGTGATCGCGGCCACCCTTGGGATTGATGCGCGGCGTGCGGCCGAATTCGCCCGTGATCACAACCAGCGTATCGTCGAGCATGCCCTGTTGGTCCAGGTCTTCGATCAACGCCGAAACGCTACGGTCCACTTCTGGGCCGCGCGTCTTCATTCCTTTGATGATGCCGCCATGCATATCCCAGCCGCCATAGTTGAGCGTGACGAACCCGCAACCCGCCTGACACAACCGCCGGGCCTTCAGCAGATTCTCGCCCAACCCTTTGCCGTAGCGGCTGCGAACCTTGGGATCTTCCTTGCTGATGTCGAACGCATCTTGCGAACTACCCAGCACCAAATCGAACGCCTGTTGCTCGAAGCCGTCCATGCCATCCATCTTGCCGGTGGAATCGACTTCACGACGAATCTTGTCAACACCGTTGAGCAGACTGCGGCGATCTTCGAAACGGTTCGCTTCGACCGAAACGGTCATGTTCTTCCGCGCCGGTCCGCCGGAATCGAACGGGTTGTACCGGGCACCCAGCCAGCCCGCCCCGTCGCTGCGGATGTTGCCGAGCTTCACGTAAGTTGGCATGCCGGTTGCGTTGTTCGTCGTTCCGAGCGCCTTCGACACGATGCTGCCGATCGATGGTTTCGTCTGGTCACGATCATCGTAACCGGTCATCACCCAAGTCGTGCCGTTGCCGTGGCTGCTGTTGCCGTGGGCGAAACTGCGCACCAGTGCCATCTTGTCGCCGAAGGCCGCCAGCTTTGGAAATGAACCGCCGATCGTCACGCCGGCCAGCGGTGTTTTCTCTTCGCCCGTCATGCTGCGATATTCGCTGGGCGCGGTCATTTTCGGATCGAAGGTTTCGACGTGCGTTGGCCCGCCCGAAAGCCAGAGCCAGATGACCGACTTGTTGTTGACGCTCGCGCCGGTTGCGGCGGCGCTCGCCTTGGCTCGCAGCAGATTCGGCAACGTCAGCCCCGCCATGCCAAGCGAACCAACGCGAAGAAAATTCCGCCGAGAGGCACCATCACAACTGCGATTGGTCAGGCTTTCCAGCAGCGTCAACATGGCTTCACTCCTTCGATTCGTGTCAAGACCAGTGCGGCAAGCCGACGAATAAGCGCCCGCCGATGGGTAGATTCTAAGAATTCAACGGGAAAACTGCAAGCATTTTTTCGCCCCGTGGCGGCAAGCTGCCAGCTTGTCAGCCGAATAGCACTGTTTCAATTTCCAGACCCAAACTTGCCTCCGTACCACGTTCTCAAAAGTTCCGCACAAGTCAACAAGCTGGCAGCTTGTGACTACGGGCTGATTCCGAAATCACCCCGTGGATCTCGCCAGACACAGTGGATGTGGCTGGCGGGGTTGCCGGCGGCGTCGGGTTGGGTGTTCACGAATTCAATCAGAAATGTGGGGCCTTCGATCCGGTAATAGTGCCCGATCCCGGGCTTGGTCGCGCCGGCCCAAGCGAAATGAATCTTGTTGATGTCGGCCGTCTCGATCTCTTTGCGTCGGCCCGCGGCGACATCGGCTGGCATCGCACCGATATACTCGTCAACCAACTTCTCCAGCATTTCCTTTTGCGCTTCGGTCAGATCGCTCACCGCGATGCCGGCCGGCTTCTCGCGAGGCGGATGCGGTTCGCCAGCGGCGCGAATTTCTCGTGGGGCTTTTTCCGCGATGATCGCCTTCGCTTGCTGATCCTCATTCAAAGCGTTGAGAAAAGCAAATGCGAGCTTCTCCTCCGCGGCCAAAACTTCTTCACCCTTTTTCAGCGGCGGCGTCTTGTCGTACGTCTTCGCAACCACCGTCGGATTCGCCGCCATGAACTGCGGGCTGCTGGCAACCACCTTGCCATTATCGACGACGTAGTTAAACGACAGGTGATGCCCTTCGACACTCAACCCCCACCGCCCATCGCCGGCCGGTTTGCCGAAAATGGTGAAGTAATATTTGAACTGGTCGCGGCGCTTTCTGTCTTCGTCCCCTTCGAGTTGGGCGAGCACCTCTTCCAACTGCATGATCTTCGTCGCCTTCGTGTAACCCAATTCGCTGAGCGACGTTTGCAACAACTTGTGCGCCGCCGCCCGCTGCTCTTCGTTCATTTCGCGAATGACGAGGCCCTTGCGTTTGTCCTTCGGGATGAAGTGCCAATCGACGCGCTTGGGTGTATCAAACTCCAACTGGGCAATCGCCCGTTCGTCATCGTCCAGCGTCGCCAGAAAGGCGTTGGCCGACGCGGTCATCAACGCGCCGCTGGAATCTTTCTTCAAGTCGGTGAACGCCAGCGAGGCGATCAGGCCGAGCAA
>CALBTA010000435.1 GCA_937967755.1 uncultured Planctomycetaceae bacterium
ACCGCGAACGATGGTCGAACACACCCTCCAGTACACGAACTCGTAGTAGCGAACACCGAACGTGTTGCCCGCTGGCAGGCCAGCTATCGCCTCACCGCCAGTCAAAGTATTGGCGTAATGCACTTCAGCGATGGCGGCGATGCCGTTACCGCAGCAATCTCGGTGAAGCCAGGTACCCAAGCTGATGTCGAGGTGGTAGACAACTGGCCCGTCGATGGTCGCCAGGTTCGTGTTGAAATCGACATCGTATGAGGCAGTCGGCACGTCGACCTGCATGAACGCATGCATGAACCGATTGCCGCAAGGATCGGCCGACAAAACAGCCAGGTAAGGAGAGAGCGTTACGACATCGTTTTCGACAACCAGTGCGAAAGCACCGTTGTCCAACGTCGAATCGTCGGCGGTGGGAATGTCAACGCCCAAGCCAGCACTGAATGTGCTGCAACAATCTTGGTACAAGACCGTCTTTAGGTAAAGCGAGACGTTGCCGTACTCCATGTCGCGAAGGTTGCCCGGCCCAGCCAGGTCGTTGTTCACAGTGTGGCTGAAAGGAACTTCCAAGCCTAGCGATGCCATATTGCACATGAACGGGTATTCAAGGCCTAATTCGTGACGCTGAACATCGATCTTCTGCTGGCCGCCGCCGAAGTTTGCCCGCAACGCATCGTGGAAGAAGTGGTAGTTGTAGTACACCCGCCGTTGAGGCTGGGCGCTGTTGTTTTCGCTGATGCGGAAGTTGCGACCGCCGCCGGGGCAGAACGGCGCGGAACCGGCCATCAATGCGAACCCTTCAAAACACCCACCCATCGAATCGCCAATGGCGTTGGGGACGGCGCTTTGCGGGGCCGAGGCGAAGTCGCCACCGCCCATGCCCAGGTCAGCCACTTGCGGAAGCGCTTCGCCCGGTGCGGGAACCGAATTGTCTGGCTGGGCGACGCCTTCACCCACTGCGCCGCCTTCTGAGAGGACCGAACCAGCGCCCGGGTTGATAACACCAGGAACTGCCGTACCTGAGCCGGCGGTTCCCGGGCAAGGGCTGCATGGGTCGGCGCTGGAGTAGTCGGAAATGTTGAGTTGAGCGGCGTTACGGTAGATCGGCCGTTGAGCAACGGCTGGGCTGCAGGTGAGCGCCAGCACAAAGCTGCAAGCGCACGCAGCTACCGCCAGCGATTGCAGCAGGCGAGACAAGAACATTATTTCTCCTCCTTGAGAAAACCGTTAGGGCGGCTTGAACGCGCGCCTTGGGACACGAAAAGCGGTTGCGCATCCCACAACGAGTGCGGGGATACGTCCGTAGGAATCAACTTCGCCCCATTAGCACCAGTAAATCGAGAAGATTCGTCAAGCGCGAGAAACCCTGCTTGACCGTTAAAGTCGAAGCTGGCTGGGCTAGCGGGGCGTAATTTCGAGCGCCGCGTAAATCCCCGGGTCGCCGAGCCCAACTGCGACCAGTTGAGCGCCTTCGTAAGTGTGACGGGTGCTCTGCGGGCCAGGTACGGCGACAGCGAACGCCCCCGCAGCAACGGCGGCCGCGCAGCCGTTTTGGCTATCTTCCAAAACCATCATCGCTTCC
>CALBTA010000436.1 GCA_937967755.1 uncultured Planctomycetaceae bacterium
CCGGTCTATCACTTGAAAGAAGCCCAGGCGGTGTTGGAAGAAAAAGACGACGTCGACGTGGTGACCTACCAATGGTCCTTCGCCCGGCACGGGAACATTGCCAAACGGTGCAAGCTGTACGACTTCGAAGCGAAACGCTGGATGGACTTCGACGGAAACTACACGTCGCCTCCGCCGAATAAGAAGCGGGTTTACACCCCCGATTCGCCGGACGTGATCGAGGCCACCCAAGAAGAGCAACCCGAGGAAGTCACGGTGTAGCCTCGGCGCGTTCCACGGTTTTCAGGTTCTGCAGCGAACCCACGCGAAAACCATCGGCGATTCGATCATCTTCGGAAGGTTTGAAAAACCAGATGGTATCGCGCTCGATGACGACCAGCTCAGGGCGAGAGACCTTGACATGCGACCCATCGTTGAACCGAAACGCCAAGGGGCGAAACGGTTGGGCGTGAAGCAGTTCGATGACGATTTCGGGTTTCATGGTGACGGCTCGCTGGAGATTCAGTTTGTATTATTGTAAAACTGCTCGCTTCACACTCTCAATGGAAGACGGGCACGCCAGCCCGTGAATGCCGGGCAAGAGTGCCCGGCCTGCGACGAAATTCCATGCAACAACACGAAACCCAAATCCGCGTCCGCTATGAAGACGCCGACCCGATGGGGTTTCTGCACCACGCGAAGTACCTCAGCTACTTCGAAATCGGGCGGTTGGGATTGTTTCGCGCCTCGGGCGGAGACTACCGGGCATTGGAAGAGTCAGGCCTGTTCGTCGTTGTCGTTAAAGCGGAGTGCAAGTATCAAAAGCCCGCCCGCTACGACGACTTGCTGACGGTCCGCACGACACTGGACAAAATCACCGCCGCCAAGATCGTGCACTCCTACGTGCTGCTGCGCGGCGACGACCAACTCGCCACCGCCACGATCACACTGGCCGTCGTCAACCGGGAAGGGAAAGTGCAGCGCGTGCCGGAGTGGATTCAGACGATTTACTAAGAAGCGAGCGAAGGCGTGCTTCTTGCCTCAACCTCCGTCTTGCTCCAGGCAGCCATCGCGACGAATCTCTGATCGCGTCCTGTCAAAAGTGTCGAACACTCGCCTCTCTGTGACTGTTGCGCGGTATGATATCTCGCAACGGAAACATACAAAGTCCCACCTGTCGAAACCGATCATGACAACCGCCTCCAGCATCTTGTCAGAGCTAAAAAAGCTCGGCAGCGAACAAACGCGTAAGACCTTCCGACGCCACGGCGCGCCGGAAGAAATGTTCGGCGTGAAAGTCGGCGACTTGAAGCCGATTGCCAAACGCATCAGAGGCCAGCAGCAACTGGCCTGCGACCTGTACGAGACCGGCAATTCGGATGCGATGTACCTGGCCGGCATGGTCGCCGATGGTTCGCAAATGACCAAGGCCCAACTGAACGCGTGGGCGCGCAACGCCAGTTGGTACATGATTTCCGAATACACCGTACCGGCGGTTGCATCCGAACACCCGCGCGCGCGCGACCTGGCGATGAAGTGGATCGATGCCAAGAAAGAACACGTCGCCGCCTGCGGTTGGTGTACCTACGCCGGCATCGTTGCCACGCGAGACGACGGGGCGCTCGACCTGGCGGAGACAAAAAGTCTGCTGAAACGCATCACCGATGAAATCGACGCGTCGCCCGGCCGCGTGCGTTACTGCATGAACGGCTTCGTGATCGCCGTGGGCAGTTACGTCAAGCCGCTGCTGAAGTAGGCCCAGGCGGCCGTGAAAAAAATCGGCAAGGTGGAAGTCGACATGGGCGACACCGCTTGCAAAGTACCGCTGGCGACCGAGTACATTGCCAAGGTCGAAAAGATGGGCCGCGTTGGGAAGAAACGCAAAACGATGAAGTGTTAGCGCGAACTTTCCCGCGGCTGCGAATTCAGTACGTAGCTTCGCGTCCGCGAATCCAACTCGGCCACCGTTCGTATTTCAAACGCCTCGCGCCTGCCCGTCCAACGATCCGGTGGGGCTTCAACGATTAGTTGGAAGCCATCTTGCACGTTGTGTTCTCTGACCACCGCTTGGGCAGTTCCAACTTGAAAGCGGTCTTGCGGGTAAATCGGCACGCCCAGCGTTTCCAGCGACCACCCATCCAATCGAAATCGGTGCCAGTCTCCTTGGTTTGCTTCGGAGATATGTTCATGCAGTTCTTCGGGCAAGTGGTCAACCTGTGAGGTGTGAATATACAGAGTCGCCCGCGAGTTGCGCGGGGCATACAGCCCCCACGACGGCCAATGGTCGAAGCGGTCGAGCAGATTGAACACCGGCAAGACGATGACCGCCGCCACCAGCAGTTCAACAACAACGCCCGCCGCCTCCCGCGGCCAAGAGGGTGTTGGTGTTTCGACTTCGATTGTCTTCCTTTCAGGAAGACCAAACAACAACAGCGCTTGGGCGATGAACCAAAAGTTCCAAATGATGACCGGCCATTGATGGTTCAGGCCCAGCGGACTGAGAACTGCGATCAATACGACATGCAAGATCACAACCACCGCCAACACACATCGCCGCAGTAGGACGGAGCGCTCATGCGAAACACATAGCCCCGCGGCGATTAGCAATTCGGCGGCGGGAAATGCCATCGCCAATCCGTGCCGTGTTGCTGGAGACCAACTGTCGGAATCGATGCCCAACAGCCCGAAGCTGGCCGACAAGAATTGTTGGCCTTGCGTGTCCAGGAAACTGTAATCCAGTTTCGCAACGGCCGACCAGAAATAGATGCTGACGACCACCAGCCGCAACAGCGCAAACGCCCGCCGGGTCGGCAGCGCCGCCAGTACGATTGCGAACACCACCAACTGATAGGCCCACGGCTGCAAGCGATGCTGATCGATCAAGATCGAAAGCGCCATGGCTCCGGCGACCAGCAACAGGGCAATCGGCCCGCCTGATTTCTCAAAGCAGCTTGCGGCGCCGGAATACAACAACCCAGCAACCGCAACGCCGAAGCAAAGCAGTTCGACGAAACGCGGTATCGTTCCCGCCCACGCCAACAGCGGCACCTGCGGAAAATCGGTTTGCGGCGTCCACAGTTTCCACGACGTTAGCAACAAGACTAAGAACGATGCGGCCAGCGCGATGTGAAACGCCCGCTCGCGTCGCGGTGAGACCGGGCTGCCTTGCAGCAGCGGCAGGCTATCCATCGGTGGCCTGCGCGCGGCCAACGTAATAGGCCGCGGCTCGGCGTCGGCCTTCCTCGGTACTCATGTAAGCCTCGTCCGGGGCCATGCCGACGCGGGGCAGGTCCAGCCTATCGGCATCCCAACACGCGCCGACGGTCGCCAAATCTGAAGTGCCGCCATGGTGATGGCCGCTGCAAGCTTCGCAAAGTTGCTCTAACTGGTTCTCATGCAACTGAAACAAGTCGCCGTGCATCGCCAGCACCAGTATGGTGGCCCGCTCGCCATGCTCCGGGTCGAAGCCTTCGTTCTCCCGGCAACTGTCGTGGAAGACCGCGAACAGCCGCACAACGTCCACGTCGGCACCCGCTGCTTCGGCCAACTCCACCCCATTGCGTTCAACCCGCCGCCAATGGTCAGGGCCATGCAGCGACCACTCGCCGAGCGACGAATGCTCGGTCAACACGTGCCACAAGTTGTCGTAGTCGATCTTCAATATTCGCCCCCGGCGAAACGCACAGCGATTTACTCAACCGGTGTTCGTAACGCTTGGATCTTCGCCCGCACTTCGTCGTACTGGGCTTTCAACCCGGTCGCTTCTTCGCTTTCAGCCGTGAGCGATTTAATCTTCGTGTTGTACTCGACGATCTTCTCGTTCAATTCTTCCCGCAGCGCGACGATCTCTTCGTTGTTCAGTGCCGCCGCGACTTCCTTGCGGGCTTGTTCGATCCGCTGGTTTTCGACCCGTTCGA
>CALBTA010000437.1 GCA_937967755.1 uncultured Planctomycetaceae bacterium
TCCACAAAATACGCCGAGGTGCTTTCAGTGAATTCAACCTTGCCGGCGACGCGGACGTGGGCGATGAGCGCCGCATGGGCATAGGGGTGTTCGGAAGAAAGGAATTCATCCGCCAGCGCGGCATTCGCGGCGAAGATCACGCTGGCCCAAAGCAGCGTCATCATCGACGCAAGCATTTTGCGGTTTCTATGAGCGCACACCGGAAATTCCTTTCCCGTCTGTCGAGCGGATAGTCAATCCGCTCTACTTTCCCGCGGATCGTCTATCATGAAGTGAGCGGTTAAGGGCTTTCGTTACGAACAAAATCGCGAATTCTTCCACTCAGAGCACAGCTTGCCACGCCACCGGACCAATCGCGGACGCATTTCACCCGGCCCCTTTGCCCGATGGGCCAGGGCAATTGACGACGTGCTGGGCGTGCTCAAATGGCCAGTCGGCGTGCTATCGCTGCTGGCGCTGCCACTGTGTCTGATCGCCGGCTGGAAATTGCTCGTTCGCATCTGGCATGAGCCGACGCCGGCGATGGCGTTCATCGTCGGGTTGGTCGTCTACTTCCTGCTGTGGTATTTGATCCTTCGCCGCCGGCTGTTCGGGTCGTTCTTTTCCACGCTGGAACATGAGCTGACCCACGCCCTGTTCGCCATACTGACGCTGCATCGCGTCACTGGGTTGAAGAGCACCTTCACCCGCGGTGGGCACATGACTTACGTCACCTACGGCGGTGCGGAGAACTGGCTGATCGGGCTGGCCCCTTATTTCTTTCCGACGGTTTCAATCGCCATTCTGCTGGTGCTGGGGTTTGTGCCAATCGAATTTCATTGGTGGGCCGAGTGGCTGCTGGGTGCCGCAACGGCTTACCACGTCACCTCGACGATGCACGAAACGCACGCGGGGCAAACCGATCTGCAGCGGGCCGGATATTTGTTCTGCGCCCTGTTCCTACCCACGGCGAACATCATCTCATTTGGAATGATCTTCGCGTTCAGCCACGCAGGATGGCCCGGCATCCTCCGATTCTTTCAAGATTTCGCGCCGCCGTTCATCGACCATTGACGTGGCAACAAGCTGCCGGCTTGTTGGCCAGAACGGTTTGAATAAGCTGATCGCTTGGAAGCAGAAACCAAACTTCCATTCCTTTCCAGCCCCTTGCGCGTATCAGTTCACAAGCTGGCAGCTTGTGACTACGGCCGCCCTACTCAGCGCTTTCGCGGTTTGGCCGCCAACTCGGTCTTCATGCCGGCGTCGCCTTGTTGTTTCATCCAGGATTGCAGGCGGGCTTTCATCGCGTCCATGCGCTCGCGGTGCTGCTCCATGTCGGCCAGGTTGGTTTGTTCGAACGGGTCGGCGACGACGTCGTAGAACTCCTCCGCCGGACGGGTTTGATATTGAGCGACGAGCTTCGCGGCGCGGGGATCGGTCTTCGCGTCGCGCACCCAGCTTGACCAGTAGTCGCCGGAATCTTTTTCGGTGACGACGTTTTGAAAGGAGGTTTCGGAATTGAGATTCAAAATGTATTTGTACCGCCCATCGCGGATCGAACGAACCGGGTACGGCTTGCCAGAAATAATGCCCTGGGTTGTATGCACGCCGAAAACATATTCGTTGTGCGCGTCCGTTTCGCCCATCAGCACGCCCAGAAAGCTGCGCCCGTCGAAACCACTTTTGCCATCGGGCGCTCCTTCGCGGCCGGTGTCGAATTTCTGCGGGTCGGCACCGGCGGCAGCCAGCAGCGTGGGAACTACATCCACATACTGCACCATCGCGGGCGTTCGCGAACCGGCCTTCACTTTGCCGGGCCAGCGAACGATCAGCGCGACGCGCAGGCCGAGGTCGTAACAGGTCCACTTCGCGCCGGGAAATTGCGAACCTTGCTCGCTGGTGGCGATGAAGATCGTTTCGTCGGTCAGCCCCGCTTCGTCCACAATTTTCATCCACTGCCCGACTTCGCTGTCGAACGCGGTGATCTCGCTGTAGTAATCGGCCAGCCGCTGCCGTGTTTGGACGTTGTCGACCAGATAGGGCGGCACGGTCAGGCTCTTCGGATCGTAGTCGCGCGGCCCCGCAGTCCACGGCAAGTGCGGACTGTTCGACGCGACGATCAAACAGAACGGCTGCGCCTTGTCGCGCGTTACGAATTCGGCGTTGCCTTTTTCAAACGGGAACGAATCAGGCGGGCCGAAGTGCCGCTTGCCGTTGAGCGCAACTCGAAAGCCCAACGATCGCAGGTGATGCACGATGCTTTTCGTGCCGGGCTTCACCTTGCTGTGGTTCGGGTAAGCCCCGTTCCGCACGGGGAAAACGCCGGTGTAGAGTTGCTGCCGCGTCGGCGAACACATCGCCGTGGCGGTAAAGGCGCGCTCGAAGGTCATTCCTGCTTCGGCGAGAGCGTCGAGGTTCGGCGTGCGCACATCCGCATTGCCGTACGGGCCGCAGTCGCGCCAGGTCATATCGTCGGCAATTATCAACACGATGTTCGGCGGCCGCGGCTTTGAATCGGCTTGTTGCGCAGCGCAAACACCTTTGGCAATAGGAGCGGAAGCCAGAGCGAAAAGGACGAGCGTGAGCTGCGAGCGGCGCGGCAATGATGAATTGAGCATGGCGTTGTTCAGAGTGCGTTCTAGAAAACATAGTAGCAGGCATAACCGCTTGTGCCGTCCGCAGAACCCGAGCGAATCCTGCTTCGGTTGCGGCACACGGAGAGTGCCTACCACGTTTTAATGTGCCTCGAATGCGGAAGGAGAAACGCTACACTCGATTGTAGAACGGAAAGTCAGCTCATTCCACACGCGCAGCGGCACAGCACCCGCCGATGGTAGGCTACAGCTGGTCCGCCATGAAGGCCTGCCGCATTCGCCGGTAGGCGAGGTTGACCGAGTTGGCGAGTTTGGCGATGCCTTCGGGGTCGTCGTCGTGGGCGAGCTCATGTTCGAGCAGTTCCAGTTTGTCGAGGTAGACCCTGGCCTTCATCCTTTGGTAACGGCTCAGTTCGCCTTCGCGAATGTAAACGCCAACTTGCATCCGCCGGGTGTAATCGTCCATGAGCGGGATGAAGTGCTCGGCCTCTTGCCGGTTGTCGCTCATTGCGGATGTAACCACCGTGACGTTGATTATTGACATATCGGCAAAGGCTTCGTCCTTGGGCGGATAGTATGCGTAACAGCCGAGAATGCTGAAGATTACCAGTCCGACCAGCGCCACCCCGCCTACGACCTGCCCCGGCACGTTGACGTCCAACTTTCGGGCGCGGCCTGGTGCCGGTTTCGGAGGACGTTCCAACCAGCCTTCGATCCGTCCCCGGCGGTCGGCGATTCGCAGCACGCACCCAAACAAAAGAACCATCCCCAGCGCGCCCGCGGCGTAGAGTTGGTCGGTACGAATGCTCTGCTGCAGGGCCGTGACAAACGATCCGTAGGGGTTGGACGCCTGATGGTGAAACGGCGCACAGTAGATGTCGAATGCGTGCGAATGGCCGGCCGGTTCCACATCGTGTGGGTGCAGCGGATTTTCGACCAGGTAACAAAGCCCGATCACAACGCCGAACAGAATCGCCACCCAGGTCGCCGACTTCGCGAAGCCGTAACCGCGGAACATCCAGGCGATCAACCCCAGGTTCATTCCAGCGCCCAGCGCCAACAGCGCGAACCCCGCGCCCACGGAGTTGGCGTGCGCGAACATCGAACCGAGTTGGCCCATCGCCAGCATGGGCGTTGCGAACGCCGGGACCGCCACGGCAGCCATCTTCAACGGCGCCCAGGGGTCGCCGTGTTCGACAGCCACCTGCAGCGCGCCGGCGGGCAGCACCGCACTGAGGAGGGCCACGCCGGCCAATCCCACGAGGATGTAAACTCCCGTCGGCCCGGCTAGCTCGCGCACTGCGGCGACGCCCACTGCGAGCATGCGTTTCCAGCCGTGGGCGACGGGTGCCGGGGGCGGATCTTCGGGCTGGCTCGAATTTGGGAAGAGACGGTCCCACAGCGCACCCACAACGGTTACCACCAAGAGTGAGCACATCGCAAACGCCAGGATCACCAACGGCTCGGAAAGGGTCAGGCCGTAGAGCAGCGACAACGGATTGAACAGCGGAGCGGTCATAGCGAAGGCCAGAATCACACCGCCCGCGATGCCGGCCTTGCGCATCTCTCGCGCGATGGGAATCACCCCCAGCGAACAGACGGGCAACAGCATTCCGATTGCCCACGCCTTGAGCAGCCCCCGCCAGGAACCGCCGCCAAAGAGACGCTGCGTGCCCCCGTGCGCCAACAACCTGCGGAAGATACCCGCGACCAACAAACCGACCAGGATCGTCGGGGCGGCTTCGACGACCGCTTGGATCACCCGCAACAGGCTTCCCCAAAAAATGACGTTCATTGGAAGCTCCTAATCGACCGCTGCGGCGGCCTCGTCGTCGACGGCAAGTTCATCAGGCTGCGAGTTGGAAGACTGGTGGTTCCAATCGCCGGCGTCGACGATCTTTTCGAGATCGCCGACGATACGTTGCACGCTTTCTTCGGTCGCCGAGTAGTTGATCGATTGGCTTCCTTGCAGTTTTACGTGAGCGTCTTCGAGCAAATCAGTCAACTCCGCCGCGCCCGCGTCAACCTCGTTCCACTGATCTTCGAGCATGTCACTGTCGGCGGCGATTTCCGGCAGCCAACGGGCGATGTCCAACAATTGATCCACTGCTTCGTCGGCGAGTTGCGGTTTTCCGTTACTCAGCGCATCCGCGATTTCCCGGTTGAACCGGGAAATGCTCTCGACAGCTTCCGCGAAATCCTTGGGGCGGTAGGCGGCCGTTTCGTGATCTCGCCCATGGAACTGGTCGTGGTCGTCCGCGTGATCATGGCTGTGCCCATGACTGTGTCCATGGTCCTGATCGCCGTCGCTGGCAGGGTCGGCAGGCTGGCAGCCGAGCAACAGCGCGGAAAGAACCAGAGAGATAGTCGTCGAAGATTGGTTCATGATGTTGTGTCACCTCACATCCAACACGGGCACGGATACCTGCGAAAGGATCTCTTCAATGATCGGCTGCGGAGACTCGAAATCACCGGCCAGCCTGACGGAAAGTACCGGTTCGGCGACGCGTTGCACGTCGTCGGGCGTGACGAAATCGCGGCCACGAAGGTGGGCTTCGGCTTGGGCCAGCCGCTGCCAGGTAAGCAAACCGCGCGGACTAAGGCCCAGCTGCGCACCCGCGTGCTTCCTTGTTGCGTCGGCCAAATCGACCAAATAGTTTTGAACTTTCTCACCGACATGGACGCACCTCACATGCTCCTGCAGATGCCTTAGCCGCTCGGGCGAGACGACTGCCGTACGCGGAGCGGATTCGTCCCGGTCGCCGCCGACGTTGTCGGCCAGCATTTGCAGTTCGCTCTCGCGGTTGGGGTAGCCAATGTTCAACTTCATGGCAAAACGATCAAGCTGAGCTTCCGGCAGAGGGTAGGCCCCATGGCTTTCGACAGGGTTCTGTGTGGCAATGACAAAGAAAGTCGCGGGCAGGCGGTGGCACTCTTTGTCGATCGTGACCTGACGTTCGGCCATCGCTTCGAACAGCGAACTTTGCGTGCGCGGCGTCGCGCGGTTGATTTCGTCGGCCAGCAACACATCCGCGAAAACAGGACCTTGGGAAAATTCAAACTCTCGCGTCTTCTGGTTGAACATGTTGAACCCCGTCACGTCACTGGGCAGCAGATCGGGTGTGCATTGCACCCGCGCGAACTGCCCGCCGACCGCATGGGCCAGCGCCTTGGCCAACGTGGTCTTTCCGAGCCCCGGCAAGTCTTCGATCAACAGGTGGCCCCGGGCGAGCAGACAGACCAGCACGAACTCGACCACATCGTCTTTGCCGCGCAGCGAACTGTTGAGCGCTTCGCGCAGCCCATCGATGGACGACTGGAACTGGCAAAGGTCGCTCTTGGGCGGGTGCCCGCATGCGGCATGGTTATTTGAAATAGCGATCGTGGATTCCATCAAATCGGTTTCGTCGAGAGGGTGTTTTGCTCCAACTGCTGAAAGGTCTTTCGCCGACAAACTCGCACGGTACTGTTACACAGGCCAGCCAGATCGCGGTGCGAACGCCCTGGCCCATACAGCGCACTGTCACAAGCCAGGGCGAAGTCTTGCACTTTCTCCGCGGCGCTGGCGGGAAGCGCATTGGCGGCGACGGCACACCAGCGCGAAAACGTTGTGCCCCTTGGGCGCGCGATGCCAGCCAACGCGGCGCGGCTTTCCAACAGCCAGACGGTCCAGCGAATTCGGTTGATCGCTGATCCCCTTCCAAGCGCCCACCACGCGCACCAGGCGATTCCATCAAGCAGTTGCCGCCGCGCAACAAGGATGCCCCCGGTCAACAACGCGAAAGCGGCGATGGCGACCCAATGGGCCAGGCACCAGTTCAGAGCCGCGACGATCGCCGCGAGCACCCGTTGAGACGCGGTCAACGATTCTGGCGGCGGCTGGTAGCCGGGCGTTGGTTCAATCGGTACCCAATGGACCCCGTCGATGCAGACTTCCGCCCACATGTGAACGTCTTCCCCCAGAACGGCCGTTTCATTGGCGGCCCGATCGTATCTCCGGGGATCGGCGTAAAACCCGCCGACCAATCGTGTGGCGTAGCCTTGCTCGCGAAGCATCACCGCCGCCGTGGTGGCGAACATGTAATCGGGTCCACGGCCCGCTTCCAGGAAGTACCCCACCACGTCGTCGCAGGCGGCGGGCGCAGTGGCACCGGCGTCATGAACGAAGCCCTGCCGCAAGCCTTCGACGACCGCTTGCACTTGGGGCCAACCCGCCGGTTTGTCTGAGATCCACCCTTGGCACAGTTCGTTTGCCAAATCGTTGCCCGCGGGCGTTTCGTAGAAGGCGGCAAGATCGCGGCACAAGCGCTGACGGTGCGACAACGCTACAGGCCTTCCTTCGACATCGCCGGATTGAACCGCCAACTCCTTGGGCGAAGGCAGCAGTGTGCGAAAGTCGCCCAGGGCATTAAGCCTGCCTCCCAGAGGTTGCAGCGCCCGCATGTGGATCACCGTGAGCTGCGGAATATGATCCCGGTTGGGCATTTCTAAAATGCCTTCGTTCGTCCAACCGTAGAATTCCAGCCGATCAACTCTGTCGATGTGAACGCCGGCGAGGTGCGGCGGGGAAGGGAAGCGTTTTGTTTCCAGGTTGATAACCTTCACCATGTATGGTTGGTATTCTGCCGCAAAGAGTTGTCCGGCGGGCGACCTGGTGCGCAGCCAAGGCTCGCCGCCGACCGATTCCAATTTCAGGTTCGAATAAAAGCGGGGCGTCGCGCTTTTGGACCACCGGGTTCCGTCGAAGGTGTCGTAAGTCTCCAGCGCCAAATGCGTCGGACATTGCCCAACAAGGTACAGCATCGCGGCGGCTCGGCGGTCGTCCAGTTCCCGCGGAGCGTGGGGTCGCTCACGGATGGTTGAAAAATCGCGGCTGTTGGTCGTTGTGGTGGCGGTTTGCCGTTGGCAATCCTCGCTCTCTTGAAACTCGATGGCGATGGCGCGTTCACTCTTAGCCTTTGGGGCTTTCCCATAGCTTTCGTTGAACATGTCGTACAGCGATGGCAACTCCGACTCGAGAAAGACTTCGCTCTCGACAGGGCCAAAACTAGAAGCATCGAACTTGGCGCTGATGAGTTGATCGCCGTCTCCAACGCCGCTCGTTGCGAAGCGGTCACCGCGACCATCTCCACCAGAGCTTGGAAAGAAGCCAGCCAAGATTCTGCGGGGTGCTCCATGCCCCATGACGACGCCCACCGTGATCGCAACGATGGCCACGGCGCCAACCGCGGACAACGTCGCCCTTTTGGGCAAGCGGCGCTGAGTCGCCGTCGGCATCTTACCGCTGAGGCGCTCCCAATAACCACCGACCAACCACCACAGCGCGACGATGGAATATACGCCGGTAATGATCGACGTGGCCCAATTGAAAGTCAGCATGAAAGCGAACAGCGTGAGAAAGAGGCTGGCACAGCAGGCAAGCCTTTGGCAAACGCGATGGTTGCGCACCGCCGTCAAACCGAGCATCAAGTTTCGCAGACCGACCACCACCAATATCTCCCAAGGGCGGCCGACACCAACCACGCCGCGCAGCAGCGGTTCGGATAGAAACGGAATCAACCAGAGCGCGATCAGTACGACGACGACCCGCGGATCGAACCGGCCATCGTCGCTTGAATTCAACCGCCAACGGGCACCGAATGAAATCGCCAGGGCGACCGCAAGCCCGCCAAGTTGAATCCAGGGATGTTGCTGCGCGCTCCACAATGTCAGTTGCACAACCAGCGTCGCCAACGCGCACATCAGCAGGGTCGCTCGGTGCAATGCGCTGCTAGACCCCACGGAACACCTCCTGGCGGTGCCTGCGCCATTGCCGGGCGACTTGCGCGGGAACCTGCCGTGGGTTGTCTATCTCGATCCACGACCTAGGCGTCTCCAACTCGTGCAACACAAAGTCTTCGTCCGCCCCAAACGCCGCAGTGTTGAGCACGATTTGCTGTGCGCCTGGGAGCAACGCCCGCTGTGCAAGGTCGGTCGTTATTTCGATGGCGAAGCCGGCTTCCCGATCTTCGCTCCAGTGCCGTGAGGGCGAAGTTGAAGTCCGGCTCGCCGCGTCGAACCGCGCCAACAGATCGAGTACTTGCCGGAGGCCAGCGTTGCCGGGCCTTGCATCGACCTGATTTCCACCGATGCAGAGCCGAACTAATGCGCCCTGTTCCAACAGCACCGCGGCGGCGCTCGCGGCGATGCGGATGCTCCACTCCAGACTGCTTTGGCCCCCGGGCGGCGAGTGCCAATTCGGAGAAGCCTCCACCACGATCACCGCTTTCGACTGCGCGGAATCTTGTCGTTCCCTCACGATGAAGCGGTCGTGACGGGCCGTCAGCGCCCAGTGAACACTGCGCAGCGAGTCGCCCAAGCGGTAAGGCCGCGCACCGATTGTTTCACCTTCGGTACCCGCGCGTTGATCGCTGGCGGTGGCCACGCACAACTGGCGACCAGGCGGCAGGGGCAAGCCGTCCAGTTCAAACGTCCGCGGCCACACCAACAGTTCACCCTGAGTGCGAATGGGGCGTGAAGCCGTCCACAAGCCGAATGGAAACGCGGTCGAAATCACCGGGGGCGATTGCGGGTAACTGCCACGGCATTCAGGGGTGAATTCCCACTCGAAGTCAGTCTTAGACCATGGCCCAATCTGCGCGAGCGCAACGGCTGTTTCGCCGGCCTCAGAATCGGAAGTGACAAAGAAGCGCTTCTCGATCGCTAGCCCCCAAACGGGAATCGGCCAGCGGTTGACGATGCTGACGGTCACCGGTACTGGCTCGCCTTCGTGAACCCTGCGCTCGCCGAACGATAGTTCGCACGCAACACCGCACAAGCCCAGCCGCGGCCAAATGATGCCGACGCCGAGAACCATCACAATAGCGGCAAATACAACGAAGCCTTGGCTGGCGATCGACAGCCCGCATATCAGGGCCACGACCGCGGCCACGATCAGCAAGCCCAGCGGAGATTTCAGCCAATAGACATGCCGGTTCGCCCACGGCGAAAAGTCGTGCGTGAGAATGCGTTCTAAGCGAGTTCGCAAATTCACCTTGAAATCCCGTCAGGACGCGGTTGATTGGGAAGTTGAGATTCTCCTGTATTCAAGTTATGATAATGTTAAGTATTTGCAAAGCAATTGCAAATGGCTGGGTGTCCGATTTAGCAAATTTCGGTTCGCACACGCTTTAAGCGCCGTTTGGCAACCCGTTTTACAGGCCTTACTCCTGCGGCTTGTTCCGCCGCCATGCGCCCAAGGGCAACACGTCGGCACGTTTGGCCCAGGCTTGCCATTGATCCGACATTTTCTTCACGCGGTCGGGCTGGGCTTCGGCCAGATTGTTCAGTTCGGCCCGATCGTCGGCGATGTTGTACAGTTCCCACGCCCCTTGTTCCCCTTTGGCGACCAACTTCCAATCGCCCATGCGGATGGCCCGGTTGCCTTCGTGTTCCCAGTACAGGGCCTCGCGATCGATCTTGGCGTTGTCAACACATGCGGCTTGCAGGCTTTTGCCCTCGAGCGGCGTGATGGCCGTGCCTTTCATTTCTTCCGGGTACTTCGCGCCGCTGATGTCGGCGCAAGTGGCCATGATGTCGATCAGGTGCGAAGGCTGGTGTCGCAGTTCGCCGCGGGCTTTGATCTTGGCCGGCCAATGCACCACCAACGGCGACGCGATGCCCCCTTCGTGAACCCAATGCTTGTACTCGCGGAAGGGTGTGTTCGACACGTTCGCCCAACCCTGGCCGTAGGCGATGTACGTATCGGCCGGGCCGGGCATCGCGCCGGGGCCCATGATCAGCGGGAAGCCGTCGCGGGTTTTTTGCGGAATCATCGCGGTTTGCAGTTCGTCTTTGGCCATGGCCGGGAACGGGGCCTCGGCGGGCCGCTCTTTGAATTTCCCGCGCGGCTGCCGGCCCAGCCCTTCGGCACAGCCGCCGTTGTCCTGGAAGTACATGACGATGGTGTTGTCCAACTGGCCATCGGCTTTCAGTTGATCGACGATCCGCCCGATGCCTTGATCCATGTTGTCGACCATCGCGGCGTAAACTTCCATGTTGCGTATCTCCCAAGCCTCATGCTTCACATCGTTCCACTGGCGGGCTTGCGGAGACAGTTTGCAATCACCCGCGATCACGCCCAGTTCCTTCATCTTGGCGAAGCGGGCTTTTCGCGACGCCTCGTAGCCTTCGTCGTACTGGCCTTTGTACTTGGCGATGTCCTTGGGCAGGGCGTGCATCGGCCAGTGGGCGGCCGTGTAGGAAACGTACATGAACAGCGGCTTGTCGGCGTGCTGCTTGTTGTGTTCGGCGACGAAGCGAACCGCGTGATCGCTGATGGCGTTGGTGTAGTAATACTGCTCGGGCTGGTACTCGGAATCGGCGTAGGGCGAAATCTGCTGGTTGTCGCGCGTCAGCGAATTCGGGTCGTAAAAACTGCCCGCCCCGTGAATCGTTCCATAAAACCGATCGAACCCGCGCTGCAGCGGCCAGTTGTCCTTGGGGCCATCGGGGCGAACTTGCGGAGTGACGTGCCACTTGCCCGAGATGTAACAGCGGTAGCCCGCCGTCTTCAGCACTTGGGCGATGGTCACGCAACGATCGTTCAACTGGCCGGCGTAACCTGGGTAGCCGCGGTCGACCATCATCCAACCCACGCCCGCCTGGTGCGGGTAAAGCCCGGTCAACAAACTGGCCCGCGTCGGGCAACAACGGGCCGTGTTGTAAAACTGCGTGAAGCGAACGCCATCGGCAGCCAGGCGATCAAGCGTCGGCGTTTTGATTTCGCTGCCATAACAACCGATGTCGCTATAGCCCATATCATCCGCCATGATGAGGATGATGTTGGGCTGCTCGCCCGAGTAGGCGTTTGAACTCGTCAGGTCCGAAGTTGACAGAGCCAGCGCCGCAAGGGCTACCACCAAGAACGAAGTTGCTTAGGGCGGCGCAAGGCGCGGGAGCGAATGGCGACCGGCCAGCTTCGCGGAAAGAATCTGAATCATGATGTTTCGCCTGATGGTTCGTGTGTATGGGAAGTCTAAAGAACGCGCACCACCCGCGCGCGAAAAAGATCAAGCCCAAGCGGCACGGCCCATTGTCCTACCCGGAAATTCGACAGTCAATTCCTGGCGGGGAACTTGGGCCGACCGAGCAGAAACACTAGTTGCTGCCGAGGAGTCCAACGCGACCAAACGAAGGCCGATGGAACGGTGACGGCCCCACTAGAGCTACCAGGACTCCGAATGAACAAGCAACAGCGTCCCGATTAAAATCCCTGCGCGCGTTGGACACCTAAGGCCATCTCGGTATCATGCGGATGCATCCTTGCGGTTTAGATTCGAAATCCGCCAGGGACGATCCCATACTGGAAATTCTCCGACTCGGCACTCTGGTATGGTGTAATTGTTCTTTAGCTCATGGATGGCTTCCTCATCCGTCAAGATTTCGCCACGCTCAATTGACTGCCCGCTATGGTGGCTCGCGTCATCGGAGTGAGCGAATCGATGCCTGTAGTGATCACCCAAGAGG
>CALBTA010000438.1 GCA_937967755.1 uncultured Planctomycetaceae bacterium
CCGCGCGACATAGAGATATTGCGCCGCTGGATTGAGCAAGGGGCGAAGTGGCAGCCGCACTGGTCGTTCGTGGTCCCACAGCGGCCGGCAGTTCCGAAGTTCGAAGGGGGCGAGCAACCGGTGGGGGCGATTGATGCGTTCGTCCGCGCGCGTCTGCAACGCGAAGACCTAACGCCCGTCGGCCCGGCCGATAAGCCAACGCTGCTGCGCCGCCTTTCGCTCGATCTCACCGGTCTGCCGCCGACGCCAGCGGAGCTAGAACGATTCCTCGCTGACGATTCGCCGGACGCGTATGAGCGCGAGGTTGACCGGCTGCTCGCGTCGCAGCGCTACGGCGAGCGGATGGCGTTCTACTGGCTCGACCTGGCCCGCTATGCCGATTCGGTTGGCTACCACAAAGATTCGCACCAGGAAGTTTGGCTCTACCGCGACTACGTCATCACCGCGTTCAACAACAACAAGCCCTACGACCAGTTCGTCACCGAACAGATCGCCGGCGATTTGATGGGCGGCTCCGCGTTTCAGCAATACGAACGAAAAATCGCCTCGGGCTTCAACCGCTTGCACCAGACGACCAGCGAAGGGGGTGCGCAGGCGAAAGAGTATTTGGCGAAGTATTCCGCCGATCGGGTGCGGAACACGGCCGCCGTGTTTCAAGGCGTGACAATGGGTTGTGCCGAGTGCCACGACCATAAGTACGACCCGATCAGCGCCCGCGACTTCTACAGCTTCGCCGCGTTTTTTGGCGATCTGCAAGAGCGCGGCGTCGGCGTGCCGCAGCCGACGCCGATGCCCTCAATCGAACAAATTGCCGCCGGCCGGCAGTTGGAAATGCAGCTTCAACAGTTGCAGCAGGAAGAAGGCGCGGAAACACAGAAGAAAATCACCGAACTTCAGCAGCAGATCGACGACTTGGGCAACCCCAAAGACAAGAAGTGGCCCAAAACGCTCGTCACGCAATCGGGCAAGCCGCGGACGATTCGTTACTTGCCGCGCGGGAACTGGCTCGACGATTCCGGCCCCGTCATGTCGCCCGCGGTGCCCGTCAGCCTCGGCGCGATTGACGTCAAGAAAGAACGTCCCTCGCGGTTGGAACTGGCCAGGTGGATGGTCAACCGCGACAACCCGCTAACGGCCAGGGTGTTCGTCAACCGGCTGTGGCGATTGATGATGGGCGAAGGCATTTCGCGAACGGTCGACGACCTCGGGGCGCAGGGCGAGTGGCCGTCGCACCCGGCGCTGCTCGATTGGCTGGCGGTTGAATTTATCGACAGCGGCTGGGACGTGAAACACATGGCGAAACTGATCGTAATGAGTGACACCTACCGCCGGTCGTCGATTCCCACCGAGCAATTGAACCAGCGCGATCCCGAGAACCGCCTGCTCGCCCGGCAAAACCGCTTCCGCCTGCCGGCGGAGATGATCCGCGACAACGCCCTGGCGATCAGCGGCCTGCTTTCAGAAAAAATGTACGGCCGCAGCGTGAAGCCCTACCAGCCGGCCAACTATTGGTACCGCATGTACCACCAGGGAAAATACGAGCAGGACCACGGCGAGGACCTTTATCGCCGCGGCGTTTATACCTATTGGCGGCGAAGCTTCTGGCACCCCAACATGGCCCTGTTCGATGCGCCCAGCCGCGAAGAATGCGTCGCCCGCCGGCCACGGTCGAACACGCCGCTCCAGGCGTTGGCGTTGCTGAACGACACCACCTACGTCGAAGCGGCCCGCGTGTTTGCCGACCGGATCATCCGCAGCAGCGGTGATGACCAGCGCGATGTTGCGAAGGCCAGAATGCATTTCGCCATGACGGCCGCGCTTTGCCGCGGGCCTTCCGCCTGGGAAGAAAAGGCGCTCGCCGAACTGTTGGCGGACCAGCGAAAACGGTACGCCGCCGACGAAGAAGCCGCCCGCAAGCTCATCAGCACAGGCGAACACCCCGTGCCGATGGACATTCCGCCCGCCGAACTAGCCGCCTGGACATCGCTGGCCCGGGCGATACTGAATTTGCATG
>CALBTA010000439.1 GCA_937967755.1 uncultured Planctomycetaceae bacterium
CGAGCCGCCGAGTTTCAGCGACGGGCCGCTGGCATCGCTGCGTTACCGCGGCACGCTGCAATCGTTTCGCACCATCATGCATATCCTGGGCGGGCTGTGGATTGCGTTCGCCTCGTTGGTCGCATTGGCAGCACTGTTCCTTTTGCCGATGCAACCGGATCCGCTGTTCTTCGTGATCATGCTGATTCCCATCGTACTCTGTGGCGGGCTGGGGACGGCCGTTTGTTTCAAGCAGATGTGGGCTGTCTGGACGGGGTTGGTTCTGGCTTACCTGACGGTGGTTGCGAATTTGCTGCAAGGCAACCTGTGCGCGTTGATTCTTGTCGTCCCGGCGATCATCCTGGCCCACATCGCAATTTCGAAGGCCGGCCAACTGAAGCGAGCCGGCATTCCGCTCAACACATTGCCGCGGGCGTTGAAGATCGCTGATTCCAATCCATTTACCAACCCCAACTTCGACGGAATCGACTTCGAACCTGCCGACCCCAACGAAATCAAATTCGATGACTAACGCGCACACTTTCGCTCTGCTGCTGCTGCTTTCCCCAATTGCATCCGCTGGTGAGTACACGATTACCACCGCCGCGGGTTCCGGCGAAGCGAACAACAACGGCGATGCAGGTGTTGCGCTGTCGACCAACATCAGCCAGCCGTTCGGTGTGGAAGTCGGTCCTGACGGGGCGCTCTACATCACCGAGGTCGGCCATCACCGGGTGCGGCGGTTGGATCGGGCGACCGGGAAGCTGACCACCGTCGCTGGCAACGGACGCAAAGGTCACACCGGCGATGGCGAAGCGGCGACCGCGGCGGCGATGAACGAGCCGTACGAGGTCCGGTTCGACCACGTCGGAAACATGTACGTCGTTGAAATGATGAATCACATCGTCCGCCGCATCGACGCCAAGACGAAGCAAATCACCACCATCGCCGGCACGGGCGAAATCGGTTACAGCGGCGACGGCGGCCCGGCGACCAAGGCGAAGTTCAACCGCCCTCACAGCATTGCGTTATCGGCAGACGCCGACGGGCAGTCGGGGCAGCTTTACATCGCCGATATCGGCAACCACCGCATCCGTCGGGTCGATTTGAAAACCGGCATCGTTGATTCAATGGCCGGCGACGGGACGAAGAAATTGCCTGTCGAGGGCGAAGCCGCCAGCGGTCGGCCGGTTGTCGGGCCGCGAGCGCTCTTTGTCGAAAATCAAACGTTGTGGGTCGCGCTGCGCGAAGGGCATAGCATCTGGAAGATCGATATGACAGACGGCAAGTGGCGGCACGTTGCCGGCACGGGCAAGAAGGGTTTCTCCGGCGACGGCGGCCCGGCGAGGAAGGCGACATTCAATGGCCCCAAAGGAATCGCCGTCGGTCCGCGGGGAAATGTTTACGTCGTCGATACCGAGAATCAGGCGATCCGCATGATCGATGTGAAAGAACAATCGATCAGCACGATCGCCGGCTACGGCCCCTCCGCCCGCGGCTTTGGTGGCGACAACGGCCCGGCAACGGAAGCCAAGATGGATCGCCCTCACGGCATCTGCGTCGACGCCGAAGGTAGAGTCTACCTCGGCGACACGAACAACCACCGCGTGCGAGCGCTTGAATTGCAAGACGCGAACTGAATATCCCGTCTGTGTGCCACTGCTTGCGGGCGCGCAAATCCTGATTCCACCACGCCCATCACCACGCCCGGAAGCAGTGCTGAAACTCGGGAGACGTCGCCCAAAGGTAGCACTGCTTGAGAGCGTGGCAGGCCAGTTCCGAATTGAGAATTCGTTTCGCTCTCAAGCAGTGGCACGCGGGCGTTGCTGCTTCACTTCAAATGCTCGTTCAGAAAATCAAACGTCTCAGCGATTGACTCTTGTAACTGCTTCCCGCCCCAACCGTGGCCGGCTCCGATGAGAATTTCCGCCCGGCCGCCGACCTTCGCCTGAGTCAGCGCGTCGATCATCTTGAACGCCTGGCTATGCGGCACCAGCGGGTCTTTGGTCCCTTGCAGCAGCAGCATCGGGGCGTCCCCTTCGTTCACATAGGTCAGCGGCGACGCGTCGCGGTAGGCGTCGGGTTTCTTGATCTTGGTGCCGCCGATGAACTCGAACAGAATCGGAATTGTTGGCGTGGGCACATCGTCGCCAGCCAGATCGGTGGGGCCGAAAAACGAAACGACCGCCTGCACTTTGCTACTGTGGTCGGCGTGGCCCCCTTCACCTTCCAGGCCGTCGCTCTCGTCCATCGTGCCCAACATCATCGCCAGGTGCGCTCCTGCGGAAGCCCCCACCGCGCCGATGCGTTCTTCGTCAATGTTGTATTTCTTTGCATTGGCCCGCAAGAATCGAACGGCGCACTTCGCATCTTCCACCTGGGCGGGAAAACGGTGCTTGGGAGCGAAGCGGTAGCTAATCGTCGCGGCGACGTATCCCCGTTGGGCAAGCTGGAAGATCATATTGGTATGCTGCCGCCGGTTGCCTGCCCGCCATCCGCCGCCATGGATCACCACGACCGCTGGCGATTTTCCGTCCGACGCTTCCGGCCGGGCCAGATCCAGCAGCAACGCCTCACCCGCCCCTTTGCCATATTCTATGTCAGTCTCGTAAGCAACACCTTTGGGTGGATCGGCGGCGACCGACGTGCGTTCACATACAAACAGTGCAACAACCGCAGCTATCGTGGCGAATCGCATGGATGGTACCTCTTGGTGTGAGTTGAACGGAAATTGATCGCAGCTATCGGGTTGGCCGCAACTTCACGCCTTCTTACTGGCGTCGTCAAGTCCTTTGCCCAGGAAGATGGCCAGCAGGCCAGCGGTAAACGGAACCAGGAACAGCGGAACCTGAACCTTCGGCGGGATGGTGATCAACACAATGGCTGCCATGCCGCATGCCGCCAGAACGAACGCGCCGATTCCAAATTTGTACGCAGTTCTCGACCAGCGTTTGTACCTCACCGCTGCCGCCGCGGTTTCCTCGGGTGCCTTCTGCGGCGGTTGGATCGGTCCCCGGCGAAGAATCACGATGCCGATGACGATGCTCACCAGACTGCCGACGATCCAGCCTACCAGGCTGCCGACAAAGTACGGGGTGGCAGGCGCGCTGAGCATCATGGGAATGCGAATCGCACTGACGATGATCGGACCCAAAATGAAGAACATCGCAGTTGCAACGTGAGATTGGTTTTGGGGCATGGTGCGAGTGGGTTTCTTGCTGTAGTCGAAGCGGTTCGGAGGATTGCGGACTATGCAAACTTATTCGCCCGCCAGGCAAGCTGCCAGGGGCCGAAGATTTGGGGAACAGCGTTACGCCTTGCACTTTGGGGTAGCCGGACTTGTGAGAGCTCGGGAATTCGTTTCTGTGCATGAAATCCCAGAAGTCTCACGGCTTCTCCTACTGAATAATTGAAGTTCCAAATGGGGCTTATTCACCACTTTGGTGAAAAAGGGAAATCTTGTCAGAATTAGGGAACATTTGTACCTGTTTGCGCATCTTACTTGTAGGAGGGTGCGCCGTTGCGTTGGTTTCGCCACTGGCAGAATCCGATACGGCGACGCTGAAAAGTGTTCCCTCTGCAGGGGGAGGCGCGCTGACAAAAAAACGAATTTGTCAGCGCTGCGGGGATTTCCTTGGGACCCTATCGCGCGCTGACAAAATGTCGAAATGTGTCAGCGCGCAATAGCCAATCGAGGGGGAGGAAAATGCGGAGTGCGGAGTGCGGAGTGCAGAATGCGGAGTGCCAAACTCTCACGAGTTCGCCTGCTTCGATGGCGAAAGAGGAGAGAATCTGTCCCCTAATTCGCTTAGAATATTGCCCTTCGGCAGCGGGGCCGTCGTCATTTACCCAAGGAGCATGCGATGAGTCAAAACGAAAGACCAAACACCACCCGCCGGCGGTTTGTGCAAACTTCGGCCTTGGCCGGGGTCGCCGTGGCGGCTTGCCACGGGGCTTCCGCATCGGGGCAAGAGGATTCGGCGGCCGAATCGGTGACGTTGGCGGTCATGGGAGTGAACGGGCGGGGGACTTCGCTCGCCCGCGGGTTCGCATCGCAATCGAATTGCCAGGTCGCCTACGTCTGCGACGTTGACGAGCGGGCGGTCGCCAAAGCGGCCGGCGCTTTGGAGGGAAAACAGTCGCTGAAGGTCCAAGGCGAAGCCGATTTCCGCACCGCGTTGGACGACGACGCGGTCGATGGGCTGGTAATTGCCGCGCCTGACCACTGGCACGCCCCGGCCGGCATCATGGCCTGCAAGGCAGGCAAGCATGTGTACGTCGAGAAGCCGTGCAGCCACAACGCCCGCGAGGGAGAACTGTTCGTCGAAGCGGCGCGAAAATTCAAACGGACCGTCACGATGGGGACGCAGCGACGCAGTTGGCCCGGCATCATCGAAGGGATCGAGAAAGTGCGCGGCGGAGACATCGGCAACGTCCATTACTCCCGCGCCTGGTACAACAACCGCCGCGGCGGAATCGGCAAGGGGAAGCAGGTTGCCGTGCCCGATTGGCTGGATTGGGACCTGTGGCAAGGCCCCGCGCCGCGAACCGATTACCGCGACAACATCGTGCATTACAACTGGCACTGGCTGTGGGATTGGGGGACGGGCGAGTTGGGAAACAACGGCGTCCACGCCCTCGACCTTTCGCGTTGGGGGCTGGGCGTTGATTACCCCGTGCGGGTCGCTTCCAGCGGCGGGCGGTATCGTTGGGACGACGACCAGCAAACGCCCGACACGCACGTTGTCAGTTACGATTTCCCGGAAAACAAAACGATTGTCTGGGAAGGATTGAGCTGGTCGCCGCGCGGCTTCGAGGGCGAAATGTTCGGGGCCAGTTTTCACGGAGACCAGGGCACGCTGGTGCTGCTTGGAACCGGCTATAAACAATACGACATGCAAAACAAACTGGTCACCGAAAAGTCAGCCGCCGGCGGAGACGCCACGCACCAGGCTGATTTTCTGGCCTGCATCAAAAGCGGCAACGCCCCGCACGCGGAGATTGAATCAGGGCACAAGACAACGCTGTTGTGCCACTTGGGGAACATTGCGCAGCGGACGTCTACGACCTTGCAGTGCAGCCCCAAGGATGGCCGCATCGAGAACAGCGCCGCGGCGATGGAACTTTGGGGGCGGGAATATGAAAAGGGATGGGAGCCGGTGGTTTGAGTTCGTTTTAACGGGCTGCTTCGACGCTCTGCGTCGCTTGCGGCTGTTAGAAGTTTGACTCACCCAAACTTGCATACCATCCGAATGTTTGAATTCCCTAACGATTTTGAATGGCTACCACCATGGAAACCTGTGGATGACGACTACCTCGCAATGGTCTTTAGTGATCCTTTTGAACCCGGATCGGCAACAACTACGCCCAGGCAACGTCTTGTTGACGAGTTACACCGAGAAATGGCTGAAGGGCACGAGTTGTTTGGCGAAACCCTCTCGGTGATAGCGGTGTATACGCTGACCCACAAAGACTTCATTTATACAACTGCAAATCCTGACAAACCAATTGCACAAGTCCACCTGACGTGGTGCCGGGAAACCAATCCAATGTGGCCTAGTACGTACGTGTACGAATCATTGGATTCTTGGAAGGCTGAGATGATTATGGATCATTTAGAATTCAAAACAGGAACGTGACGGTCTTGTTGAAACAAGAAGTGTCGGGGAGTTTCCGTCGCTTGCGGCTGTTACAAGCCGCAAATCCGCGGAGCGGACGGGGATTGCGTTCCCACGCAGAGCGTGGGAACGAGTTGCGGAGAGTTGGAACGGATTGTCGTTGTTCGCTCCGCGAACAACTTCTTTTCGCGGAGCGAAAAGCGACTATCGAGTCACATCGAACTTCGAACATGGAATGCGTTGGGTGAAGTTTGACTGCCCTCACCCCGGCCCTCCCGGCGGTAGAGGGAGACATGAAGGAGACTTACTGTGCGTTATTTGTTTTATTGCCTAATCGCGATTGCCCTGCTGGGGTCGCCGGTGTGGGCTGGTGACTTCCATGCGGGCGTGGCGACGGTGGATATTACTCCGCCGGTGGGTTATCGGATGAGCGGGTATTTTCGTGAGCGGCTGTCGACCGGCACGCACGATCCGCTGTTGGCCAAGGCGTTGTACTTGCGGCAGGGAGATATCGAAGCGGCGATGGTGTTCTGCGACATCATCGGCATCGCCCCGGCCGTTTCGCGCCAAGCCCGCGACGATGCCGCCAAGGCGACCGGTGTTCCGGCTGACAACATCGTGATCGCCGCGACGCATTCGCACACCGGGCCGCTGTACTTCGGGGCGATGCGGAATCATTTTCACCAACAGGCGGTTGCCCAAGAAGGTTCCGACAAGGCCGAGGCGGTGGACTTCCCCGACCAGTTCGCGCGGAAATGTGTTGAAGCAATTGCGTCCGCAAAGAAAACAGCGCGGCCGGTCACGCTGCAAGCGGGCTTCGCCGAGCAGCAAGGCCTGTCGTTCAACCGCCGGTTTCACATGAAGGACGGCACGGTTCGATTCAACCCCGGCAAACAGAACGCCAATATCGTCAGGGTGGCCGGGCCGATTGATCCCGAGGTGGGCTTGTTGCTGTTGAAGGACATCGAAGCGAAACAGCCGCTCGCCACGGTGACGACGTTCGCACTGCACCTGGATACCGTCGGCGGAACGGAGTACGCGGCTGACTTTCCTTTGTACCTGTCGAACCGGCTGCAAGCGAAGCATGGCGAAGAATTCATTTCGATGTTTGCGGCGGGAACGTGTGGTGACATCAACCATATCGACGTTTCGCACAAGCGACCGCAGAAGGGGCACGGCGAAGCCGAGCGGATCGGAACGGCGTTGGGCGAGACGGTCGCGGCGTCGCTGGCGAAGCTTCCGCAGATTGGCGATGTGTCGCTGGCGGTGCGTTCGAAGGTTGTCGGCGCGCCGATGCAGAAATTCAGTGACGAGGAAATTGCCAACGCCCGCGCCGACTTGCCGAAGATTGGCACGCGGGAGTTGAGTTTTCTCGATCAGGTGAAGACGTACAAGATTGCCGCGGTGGCGATGCGGGGTGGCGATACCTTGCCGCTGGAGGTGCAGGTGTTTCGCCTGTCGCCGGAGGTGGCAGTCGTTGCTCTGCCGGGCGAGGTGTTCGTCGACCTGGGCCTGGCGATCAAGACCGCTTCGCCGTTTGAAACGACGATTGTGATGGAACTGTGCAACGACGCCCCCGGCTACATCCCCACGAAAAAAGCCTTCGCCGAAGGGAGTTACGAGACAGTCAACAGCCGCATCGCCCCGAGCGGGGGCGAAATGATGGTCGAAGCGGCAGTGCAGTTGCTGAAGGAACTCGACACAGAGTAGGTAAGGAGTGATGCCTAGGCGGGACCGGCGTTAGGCGAGTGCGTTCTTCCTGCCAGAGGAGCACAAAAATTGATTTCGGAAATTAATGAAACGGTTCGGGTGTGTGGATCGTCTGTACCAGATTGAACTTTGTGGACATCGCTGGGATATGTCGATTTTTAGGCGATTTACGAGGGCCGGATGGCCGCGAGACAATTTGTGGGGGATTTTTC
>CALBTA010000440.1 GCA_937967755.1 uncultured Planctomycetaceae bacterium
CACGGCGTATTCGAGCGACCCATCGCCACCGCCCACTCGCCCGGCACCGACCATGTTCGATTGGCCCAGCAGAATGTAAACCTGCACCGGCTTGCTCATGTCGGCCGGCTTGCCATCGGGGTCGGGCAATTCTTTCGGGACTTCGCCGAATACCGGGAGCGTGCATACCGCCACCGCTAGTGCGGCCGCCGGGAACATTGAACGGAAGCGAAAGGTCATGGAATCTCTCCAAGGGGTGGGCGATTGAACCGCTGGGCAAGCTCACCTGGCAAGGTAAGTCTTCGGCGCAATCAATTTAGGGGTGGGAAACTTCCATTATGCCACAGTTCAACATTGTTTGCCGGACATTTTCCCTTGTTTCTGGGAAATGCTTGAGGGACTCTTCTCGGTGCCGCAATGGCTCTTGGGCGAATGCACGGTGCGCGGGTGCGCGCAATCCCTACGCGCACAGCCTGCGATCGCAAGCAATTGCGATCAGCATACGACGAAAAAGCCCCGCCACTTCCGCGCGACCGAACGACAACGTCAATCGGCTTTTGGGCCGCTTTGGTCAAGCACCCAAACGTTGCGGTAGCGCACGTCTTGGCCGTGTTCCTGCAGTTTCAGCCCTTCCGCGCTAGGGCTGACTTTGACGCCGCCGTTGGCATGTTTGATCGCAACGTTGTCGTGAACTTTCAAGCCGTTCCACCAGACTGTGGCGCGGGCCGGTTCAATTGGCTTGTCGCCATCCCACTTCGCAGCGGTGAACTTGAAGTGGAAGGCGTGCCACTGACCGTTCGGCCGCCAGGCATTCGTGTCGGGCACGCGCTCCATGCAGAACGCGCCGATGCCGTGTGGGCCGATTTTCCAGTTGAACGGATCGGCGGCGTTCTTCCCCTTGGGCGATTCAATCTGAAGTTCGTAACGGTTCTGCAAATACACTCCGCTGTTCGTGTACCCTTCCGCCGAGTCGTCGCCGCGGGCACCCATCATGATGAATTCGACGTGGCCTTCGAAGTCGGTGTATTTCTTCTTGGTTACCAAATCGTGGGTACCCCAACTCTTGCCGCCGTTGGTCATCAGAACTTTGCCGTCACCTTTGGGGTTGTCGACCAACGACCACGTGATCGCCATGTCCGGCTTCGGCCACATTTCCCAGTTCTTCGCGACGGACTCTTCCGTCCCGTCAAACGGTACGTCCGCCCCTTCGGGAGCCGCGGCACCTACATCTTTCGTCTTATCGTAACCCTCTCTTTCCTCCGGCTTCTTGTTCTCAGCCGCGGTGGAGACCACGCTAAAAGCCAGCAACCACAGGGCAGTCAAAATACACTTGAACTTTCGGGAATTCACAGTGAGCGTTCCTTTCGGGCGAAATTGCTTCGTGGGCCATCGGTTTCATTGCCCGCCGCATCCAAGATGCGCCTGAAAGCGATCCCGGTGAGGCGCGGCGAGTTGCCATCACAACATCGCCAGTGTAATCGAGACACCAACACAATCCCACTCCCGATTCGCAGTCCACGGCTAAGGTTCGGACACCGGTATTTCTTTCGATTCTCCCAACATGGCGCTCCACCATGAAGGGCCAAGTAACCATTGTATCCCCCAGGCTGAGAGTTCAACCGACACGGACAGTACGATGAGAGCGACTGCCCATTGGGTGATGAGTTCGCGCATGGTCTTTCCCCTGTGACTCGTTCGGTGGATGGAAAGACCACACCGTACCGGCATGCAGTTGCCCTGCGACGAACAAAATCTGTCCACCAGCGCAAATGATAAGATATGATGGATGCGCAGTTCCGCCCGTGACGGGCAGGGAAAGAATGCAGGTGCCGCGCACTTCAGCGATCAAGATATACCGCCGGCTCGTTGCCCGCGCTTACCCAGCTACTACTACGTTGTGGCCGTCGAACGTCGGCTGAATCGCCGACCGGCAACGAGCACAGCGACGATTGCAAAGGCGGCCACGGCCAATGTCCAAGTCGTAGGTTCTGGCACAATCGCTCCGCCGATAGCGCCACTGGGAAAGTCGTTGGTATGGACCATGACGAACAGTTCGCCCGCCTTGAGTTCGGTAATCACGTCCGAGATTTTCACGCTGGGACCGGGCGGGTTGAGGTTCTCGTCGCCATCGTCCCACAACCCGCTGACCATCCCGTTGGCGACGTCGAAAGTCATATTGGCGTCGTCTTGCCGGGGCAGCCCAAAGACGTTCAGCACGTGACGCGTGCCTTGGGTGTCGCTTCCCGTATTGGGGCTGTTGTTGGCGAAGAATTTCAGGTCGTGAAAGTGAATCGCGGTGACATTGTCGCCTGAGGCGCCCGTCTGCACTCCGTCCAGATCGAGAAAGTTCAACGTAATGTCGTAAGAAAGCGTCGTCGCCGATGGGTTACCGACGAACTCGGTCAAGGTAAAGGTCGCAGTGCCGACTGCCGTTTCCGTAGACGCTTGCGAACCGCCGCTGATGACGTTTTCGCTGCGCAACTCGGCATGAAAGTTAGTGATCGTCATTGCGCCCGCAGGCATCGCCATGAAACAAACCAGCGGCAGCAGCAACAGGTAACGCCACATCATGAAGTCCTCATCTCTGCGTAGATTGAATTTCCGTGATGCGCCATGCTCGGCTTCGCCACCAGGCGGCGACTAAGATCATCACCAGCCCTGCCAGCATAAGCCCTATCGCCGAGGGTTCGGGGACGACATGCGACATGAGCGCGGCCCTGCCAGCGCCGCCGTCGATGGTCGCCCCGGGATCGAACGTTTGCGTGATCAATAAAGGGTCACTCGGCTGTGTCCCTTCCATCGATAGCTGAACTGCTACCCCGTAAACGCCGGGGGCCGCCGTTTCTGGCAGTTCGAATTGACCGTCAACCTGCCAGAAACTTCCGCCCGGCCAACGGCCCCATGTCATTCCTGTTTGGGCACCGCTGGTTGCAGTCACGTCGTACGTCGCTATCGGGCTGGCGTGAGGCCTGAACAGGTTGTCTTGAGTCGGTGCGTGGATCGTCAGCGTCGTGGGAGCCGCTGTAACCTCGCTGCCATCCCAGTACAGCAAGCTTTGAACCACGTCGAAGTGAATTTCGGAATTGAGCGGTACTTGCCCGCGAAGGTCGGCCGAGTGAACGACGGAGATCCCTGGCACGGTGGCGGTGTACTGGAACGGAGGGAGACCGGGCAACGTGCCAGTATCGTATTCGAAAGGCACAATCAGTTGATTGGTCCCTTCTTCGACGAATAGCTTGATTGGAATGCCATGCGCGGCCGCGGTACTCGCCAAGCCTAGCAGGCACAACAAAAACGTGGTTGGGGAGTTGCGCATGGAACCGCGAGGAAGGTCACTACTCTGTTCCGAATCTAGAAGGTCAATATAGCAGATCGATCAGATGCCTCAACGATTTTGCTTCACCGCTGCGTTGCCGTCGAACTACCCGAAAGGGTAGCTCTTTACGTTGCGGCCCTACGCCAAGTCGCGATCTTCAAACAGGGTCATCGCCAACAGCATGGCGACGGTGCTGTAGAGGATGCAATAGAGTAGCGACCAGCCGAGGTACTCGAACGGCACGTCAACGCCACCGGCGATGGCCGGCTTGATGTCGAAGTGTTCCAACACCGGCAGCACGGTTGCGAAGAGCCTGGCCACGAAGACGACTAGCTCGAGCGATCCGATCGACGACTTCACGATCATCGGCGTGAGGTGGCCGAGGGCGTAGATCGAAACGCAGATGATGAAGTTTGCCAGCATCGGCAGCCGTGTGCTGATGGCGACGCTGATGGCGGCCAGCACCAACGTTTCGAAGAAGCCGAGCGCCAGGCCGGGGGCGGATTGAACCATCTCCAGGTGGCATTGTTGCCAGTTGGGATCGGTGTTGGCGGTCTCGCGCGCATCGTACAGCGGCTTATAGGCCACCGCGATCAAGAACCACAGCCCCAGCAGTAGGAACATCACCACGGCGACCCAACTGATTCCTGCGAACTTGCCGAGGATGAACTGCCATCGGCTAACCGGCTTAGACAACACCGTCAGCGCGGTGCGGCCTTCGATTTCTTCGGAGATGGAATTACTGGCCGCCCACAGGCAAACGATGATCGACAAGACCATGATCAGCGTCAGTCCGGAATCCTTCATCATCTTGATGTCTTCGCCGAACGTGTTGTACGGTAAGACGACGAACAAGGTCAAAAAGAAACAGCCCAGCACCATGCAGATCAAGAACAGCGGCTGCGCCATTTCGCTCTTGGCGGTGGCCAGCGCGATGGCGCTGATCTTTGGTTGTAGCGCCGATTGCACGCGCGGCGGCAATGCGTCCATGATGAAATCGGGCAGCTTGGCCTGCATCAGGAAATACGCCAGAAAGATTACAACCACCACCAGCGCTGTCGCCGGAATGGTGCGAACCTGGTAGTGGACCGGCGCGATGACCGCCGTCATTTGCAGCGTCGTCGGCTTCGTGCTTTTGTTCCAGACGTAGAACGAGTCCAGGTGTTCTTCCGGAAAGGGCGAACCTTTTTCCTCCTGGCGTTCCCACTGCGCCGGCTCGCCGCCGAACACCTCGAAGCTGGGTTGCGTTTCGGTCAGCAACTTCGGGAACGCACTGACTTCGACGTTGTCCGGCGAACGAAATCGCAAGGCGACGATTTCTTTTGGATTGAGCGAAATCGGAACCGCCTGCGGTTCGAATTCCGAGACGTCCAACTCATCGACGTTCGGTGGGCCTGCGTCGATCTGAAACTGATAGGCGTACTCGCCCGATGCGGGCAGGTGGGCGAGCGAGGCGAACATCGCGTCCGGGTTACGAACGACGAACAGCGTGCCCAAAATGCCGAACGCCGCCAGCAAAGCGGTGATGATGAAAATTGGAAACAGCGGCCCTTCGCGAACAATCGCCGGCACCCGCCGCCCCATCGGTAACAGCAGCAAAGGAAGCCACAACGCCCCCAAAATCAACAGCCCCAACAGAGCGCCAATGCCCAACAGCCAAACGGGTGTTAGCCAAGTGCTTAACCATTCCGGAGCGGTGAAAGCGAATATCATTGAGATGAGCGGGATTGAGAGCGCAGACTGGGTCGCAAAGTTTTACTACGGGTGAACGCTAGCGAATGTTCGGCGTGCGGTTGGTCTGACAAATTAAAGGGGGTCTACACGATGCAGAACTTCGTAAAGTTCCCGGTCGGCTCAGGTTCGCTCAGTTCCTCATCGTGAATGTAGCCGGCCATCGACTCGCGGATTTCTTCGGTCAACGCTCGCACCTCGCGGGCTTCGCCTTCGGCCAGCAGCTCGACGCGGCCATCGGGCAGATTCCGCACGTAACCCGCAACGTCATACGCTTTGGAACACCGCAAAGCGTTGTACCGAAAGCCAACGCCCTGAACGTTCCCGCGGTAGTAGATGTGCTGGGCTATCGTTGCCATCTGACATTTCTATGTAAAACGGGCACTCCTGCCCGTTCTGGGGAAACGAGTGCCCGGCCTACAGGATTCGCCCATTATGCGCGCCGGCGAATCGGCGGCAAGCGGCGGGTTCGCATTGACCGCCGGCGAGCCTAGCCGATAGCATCCGCACCCTTCCAACCGAACCCATGAAACGCATCTGCCCAACACTGATGTTGGCCGCTGCATGTCTGTTGACCGACGTGGCGGAAACCGCTGCGCAAACGCCGCCTCACTCTGTCGCGGACGAATCACAGGCCGTCTTGCTCGACAACGGCTACGTCCTTCGCGGGCGACTGATTTCAGAAGGCGAGCAAGTTCTCATTCGCCTCGGACCGGGCAGTCAGGTGCGCATGCCGCGCGGCCGAATTCAGGCGGTCGCCGGAAACATGGACGAGTTGTTCGCGCTTCGAGCAAGGCAAATTCACCGTGATGATACGGCGGGACGAATCGATTTGGCGCGCTGGTGTTTGCGGAACGACTTGCCCGCCCGCGCGGGTGAGTTGTTGGTCGAACTGGCGCGGGTCGAACCGAACAACCCGCAGATGTTGGCCTTAGCACGTCAGCTCCGCCAACAGCAATCGCCCGTTGTGCCAGCGCCAGCCGCCGCGCCAATTGAAATTCAGCGTGCGGATCGTCCAAGCGATGCGCTCGAGCAGATCTCACCTGAGGAACTGGCGAGGTTCACGCAGCATGTGCAGCCGATTCTTCTGAACCATTGCAGCGCGTCAGGCTGCCACGGGTTGGCGTCGAAATCAGAATTTCAACTGCTGCGACCGTTTCGCGGACAAGGGCTAACGCAGCGCATGACCAGCCGAAACCTTCAGGCGGCTTTGCAGCAAGTAGATCGATCGGCGGTACTGAAAAGCCGGTTGCTATCCGCCGCCAGCGGGGTTCACGGCGGACGGGCTTCGACGGTTCCCGCTGGGGTGCGCGGTGAGCAAATTCGCCAGACGCTGAAGGATTGGTTATTGGCAATGCAGCAAGAGCCGGCGTCGCCGGTCGTCACGCAATTACGACAACGGCGGCCCGACAATCTGCAACAACGGGTGCCGCCGCAAGCCGGCGCGCGAAGTAATATCAAGTCATCGGAGTTGCCCTCTCCGAAACCGCGAAACGGAATCGACGATCGCGAAGCAGCGGACCCTTATAGCGCGGAGGCGTTCAACCGTCGATACTTCCCAGAGCGTTTCCAGGACCACAGCCCGCTGGATCATCCACCCGCCAGCGAGATGCCTTCGACGGAGAAAATGCCGTCTGAAAGTGAATCCAGAAACGCAGCGTTGCTGGACAACAGCCCTTCGAGTTTGCGCAGCGCCGCAGGCTCTGACCAATGAAAACTAGCGACTTCATCGGCGTTGGCGATCAGGTGGTCGGGATTATCTAACGCAGCGTGCCACCAATTGAGTTCGACGCCCGCCGGCGTTTGGCTTTGCCACAGCCGTCGAAGCGGCCGTATCTCGGCAGCGAGTTCTTCGCGCAGTGCCCTTACGAGGGCCTGCTCTTCGGTCTCGCCCGCTTCCATCGCCCCGCCGGGAAAACAGAACGCACCGGGGGCGACGACCAATTGGCTCCGCTGGATCACAAGCAGTTCGCCGTGGCGGACGCACACGGCAATCACACCGCGTTTGTTCTCGGCCGGTGAAGTTTCATCGGATGGTGCTTTGACCGCCATGGCGCGATCGACGATACTCAATCGCATGGAACCAATCAATCACGCAGCCGAGGAGTTTCGTTTAACTGTCGTCCACTTCGCCAACCCGTGCCGCGCGTTGCAGAGCGCGGCAATCGTGCTAACGGTGGCGATGATCGCCGGCTGCGGAGCACGACCGAATCCTGAAACTACTGAAGTGACGGAGCCGTCAGCGCCTGCTCAGGAGGCTTCATCTGAAGAAGCTGACGGAAAGATCGAAGAGTCAGATCTCCAAGTCCCGGCAACTCGTGCGGATATCAGCGACGACGATCTGTTCCCAAACGATGCTGTCGCCGGCGACGCTTCGACTTCGGCACAGCCCGAGTTGAAAGTGCTGGACGATTCTTTCGTTATCGAAGAAAAGTACGACAACGGGTCCACGAAGCGGAAGTGGCATGTGCGATTGTTCGTCAACTTCGACC
>CALBTA010000441.1 GCA_937967755.1 uncultured Planctomycetaceae bacterium
CCTCGTGCAACGCGCACCGTTTTTGGGGCCCCCTGGAGACCAGGGAAGTGTTGCAAAACCTCCGTCAATGCGCAGCGCGCGTGTTGAAAAACTAACGGTTGAAAAATAGTCGCGAAGTTACAATTTCGCCGGCCAGGTAACAATTACCGGCGGTCCCATGTAGGCGAAACTACTGCCAGGGCCGTATCATACGGGGATGGGTAAGAAGCAGAAGAAAAAAGCGGGCAAGGCTGCGGATGCGAATCAGCGGACGATTTGCGAGAACCGCAAGGCCCGGCATAAGTATGAAATTTCCGACACGCTGGAATGCGGGATCGTTCTGCGGGGCAGCGAGGTGAAAAGTCTGCGCGACGGCAACGTCTCGCTGGGCGAAAGCTATGCCCGCGTGAAGGATGGCGAGTTGTGGTTGATCGGCTGCGACATCGCCGTCTACAACAACGCGTCGGCCATGAACCATGAGCCGCTGCGGCCGCGAAAACTGCTGCTGCACCGGCGCGAGCTGGATAAATTCGCATCCAAGGCGGTTGAGACGGGCCTGACGTTGGTCCCGCTCAAAATGTATTTCAAAGAGGGCAAAGCGAAGTTGCTGATCGGTGTCGGGCGAGGGCGAAAGATGTTCGACAAGCGAGAAAAGATGAAGAAGGACACCGTGAAGCGCGATATTGAAAGGGCGATGCGGAAGAGGTAGGCGGCGGGGCCGCGGTTTTCGGTTTTCAGGGTTCAGGGCTTGGATCCTTGGGTGTTTGAACTAAAGACCACCGGCAGTCGTAGCAACGTGGTAGTCGTTTCGTTTGGTACAAATTCTCTGGCGTCATGCTTCGCATCAAGAATCTGAAAAAGGCCTACCAGCAGCCCAACGGGCAGCCGCTGCTGGTGCTGGATATTCCAAAGTTTGAAGTTGCCGCGGGCGAGCAGATTGCGCTCATCGGGCGCAGCGGGTGCGGCAAGAGCACGCTGCTGCATGTGATCGCCGGGATCAGTTCGGCGACGTCCGGCGGTGTGGCGATTGAAAATTTGGATATCACCCGGCTGTCGGAGGCAGGGAGGGATCGGTTTCGGGCTGCGAACATTGGGTACGTATTTCAAACGTTCAATTTGCTCAGCGGGTTTACCGCATTGGAAAATGTGCAGCTTGGCATGACGTTCGCCCGCGGCAAAAGAAACGCGGCCTACGCGCGGGAGTTGCTCGACCGGGTTGGGCTGAGCCACCGATTGCATCACAAGCCGTCGACGATGAGCGTGGGTGAGCAACAGCGCACCGCCGTGGCCCGGGCGCTGGCCAACCGGCCGAAGTTGCTGCTGGCTGACGAACCGACCGCCAACGTCGATCCGGCGAATCAACAAGCCATCATCGATTTGATTCGGCAAACGTGCCAGGAGCAAAACGTGGCCCTGATTCTGGTCACCCACGCGATGGAAGTCGCCGAGCAGTTTGATCGGATTGAACGACTGGAAGAGATCAATTTGGCCGTTGAACCGATCGTTAAGGCGAAGGTCGTTAGTTGAGAAGAAGGACCCAAATACCCAAGTACCCAAATACTGAACACTGAACACTGAACACTGAACACTGAACACTGAACACTGAAAACTGAAAACTGAAAACCGAACACCTTCCCCATGTCCCTTTTCAAAATCGCTTGGCGCAGCATTCAACAGCGTGGACTCGCTTCGGCGTTGACGACGTTTTCGATGTCGCTGGGGGTCATGTTGGTGGTGGCGGTGCTGTTGATCCACGGCATCGTCACGGAATCGTTTAAGAACAATTCCAGCCTCGGTTACAACATGATCGTGGGGGCCAAAGGGGGCAAGCTGCAGCTCGTACTGAATTCGGTTTACTATCTCAGCCAACCGATCGAGAACATTCCGTACGAGTACTACCTCGAATATCTCTCCAAGGAAGAGTTGGATCAGCTAGTCGAACAGGGCATTCACACGCCGGCAGAGATTGACGAAGTGATTCAGCGGCGTCGCGAAGGTCTTTCCCGCCGGCAGGCCCGCGACTTGGCAGAGCTTTCGCCTGATGAGCAACGGGCGAAGTTGATGGACGGGCGGTTTTCCCACGATGCCGCCGGCACGGAGACGAACCTGGCGATTCCGGTGTTGCTGGGCGATTACTACAAGCAGTACCGGGTCGTCGGCACTTCGCCGAAGTTGTTCGACGAACTGGAGTATGTGCCCGAGGAGAATCGCAAATTCAAGTTCGCCCAAGGCGAGAACTTCAAGCATTGGTCGCCCGATGTCGGTTTCTTCGGCGCGGTTTCGGGTTCGACCATTGCCAAGGAATACAACTTGAAACTGGGCGATAAGATCGTCGCTTCCCACGGCGCGGCCGAAGGCGAAGGGGACGCCCACGAGGAAAGCGCGTTTACGCTGGTCGGCATCCTCGCCCCCAGCGGCACGCCCAACGACCGGGCGATGTTCGTCAACATGGAAGGCTTCTTCCTGATGGAAGGGCACGCCAAGGTGATCATCGAAGATGAATTACCGGCAGCCGAAGAGGATGCCGACGAGCCAGACGAATCAACGGACGAGGTTGATGCAACAGCCAGCCCGACGGATGAACTCGCGGCGGCGGGCAGCGCGGCTCGGGCGAAGATGGAACAACTACCACTGCCGATGGAAGAACGCGAGATCACCGCGATTCTCTTCCGCTGCAAAGACATGTTTGCCTCGATGGCGTTCGACAACGAGATCAACGAAGGCAATGTCGCCCAAGCGGTTTCGCCCATCGCCGAAATCTATTCGCTGTTCGAGATGATCGTGCAGCCGATTCAGGTGTTGCTGCTGGCGATCACGATGCTGGTGTGCGTCGTATCGGGCACCAGCATTCTGGTTAGCATTTATAATTCGATGAACGAACGAAAGCATGAAATCGCCTGGATGCGGGCGCTGGGCGCGGGCCGCGGAACGGTGATGCTGATCGTGCTGTTGGAGTCGGTGTTCCTCTCGCTGGCGGGCGGGTTGATCGGTTGGTTGATTGGGCATGCGGGGGTTTGGTTGGCCGGTGGCTACGTGGAAGAAATGACCGGGGTGCGGCTGGGGCTGTTCGAGTTGGGCCCGCCTGATGCCGAAGTTTTCACGCTGCTGTTCTTTGTGCTGGGGTGGATGCTCGTCGGGCTGGGCAGCCTCTTCGTCATCGGGGCCTGGCTGGCGGCGGTGTACTTTGCGTTTCAAGAGAGCATGCTGTGGGGCTTCGCGTCACCGATTCCGCCGGTCGC
>CALBTA010000442.1 GCA_937967755.1 uncultured Planctomycetaceae bacterium
GTGTCCCCCGGCCACTGCAAGTCGGAACCGCGCATGCCCAAGCCCACCACCAACATCTCCCGCCGCGTTGGGGCGTTGGCGTGCGGCTGCGAAATCCGCTGCCGCATCTGCTGGGGCAACAGGTCCATCAGTTCTTCTTCGTGTGCCGTCGCGTAGTAGTCGAGCCACTCGAAAATCGCCTTCACGTCTTCCGGGGCGGGCGGCTTGTTCACCAATTCGCGAAATCGTTGCTGGCGTTGTTGTTCCATCAGGCGTCGAATCTCGGCGACGCGCTCGCCGGCGGGGACTTTCAACAAATCGGCCCGCTCCTTGGCGGTCAAGGTCTTCAGCCATTCGTGATAGTGCAACGCCACGCTGTGCAGCCGGTCGCTATCCGGGCTGGTGGAAATCGAAGTGTGAAGCTGCCGCATCCGCACTTGCTCGGCCTCGTCCAACCCCTCGAAAGTCTCGCGTTTTCGCCGCAGTTCTTCTTGCTCGGTCACCGAAAGGTTCTTCAAGTAAGCCACACGTGATGCCGGCTCGTCGGCACGCAAAGGTTGGTACAGCACCGCGCAGGCCAGCGCTGCAATCACAGCGCCGCGTTTGTTTCGACAGCCTTGGAAGACCGTCGTACCGATCAAACTAAATCGCATCGTCCACCCCCTCGGATTCGACGGAGTCGCTGAACAGGCCTTCGGCTTCCAGTTCTTTCAGAAAATCAATGTCGTCGATGTGGCGGTAGAGTTCCACGTTCTCGATCACCGGCAGGTCGCGGACCAGTTGGTCGTTCTTGGCTGATGCCGCCTGATCGACCATGCGGAACCCGAAGAAACCAGCGACGATCACCGCTGCCAGCGCGGCGGTCCAACCCAGCCAGGCCCGACGGCGACGCGATGCCTGCGCGCTGTCTACATCCTCCTTGGCCGCCAGCGCGACCATTTCGACCGTCGATTGCGTGAACGAAGGATCGACCTCGGTGCGCGGCAGCGCATCGAGCAACGCCCAGGCGTCTTCCATCCGTTGCAAGCGTACGCGGTACGACTCATCGTCGGACAGCTTCTTCTCGACCGCCGCCCGCGCATCGGCGTCCAACTCACCATCGAGGTAAGCGGTCAGTTCCTCTTGCAAGGAATCTTCGCTAATCAAAGTTTCATCAGGCGAGGACATAGGAGACCGGTTTTCGGTGTTCGGTTTTCAGTTTTCGATGTTCGATGTTCAATCATCACTTCTTCCCCGCCGTTGCTTTCCCATTGGCAACAGGCAACTCCCCTTCGGCCAAATAGGGTTCCAACGCCTGGCGGAGGCTGGTTCGGGCGCGTGAGAGCAGCGACTTCACCGCTTGGACGGAAAGGTCCATCGCTTCGGCGATTTCGATGTAGCTCATCGACTCGAACTTCGAAAGCAACACCGCCATCCGCTGCCGCTCGTTGAGCGACTCCATCGCCAGCAGCACAATCTCCGACATCTCGGCTTTGTCCAACTGCCGGGCCGGCATTAGCCCGCTGGCCTCTTTCGCCATCTGTTCCAGCGTGCCGGTCGCCATCGAACCGCTGACGCCAGCCGCCGCACGCACTTCTTTGCGCCGCGAAAGCGTGCGCTTGGCATTGCGGGCGACGTTGTTGGCGATGGTGAACAGCCACGTGCTAAACTTTGCTCCCGGTTCGTAACGTTCCCGCGCGCGGTAAACGCGCAGGAAAACGTCTTGCGTCAAGTCTTCGGCCAACGCCCGGTTGCCGACGAGGTGTTCCAACACCGCCAGCAGCCGGTTCTGATAGCGCAGCATCAACTCCTCGAACGCGACAGCGTCGTTGTCGTCGCGCACCTTCAGCATCAGCCGCACGTCGGGGTCGTGCAGCGTATAACGCCTGGCGGTCGAGTCACTGACAGCCAACGAGTGCCTCTTCAAAAACGAGTATGTGTCTGACGTTCCCTCAACAGCGATTTCTTAAGTGTAGCCCAGGTCAGACTTTAGGGCCAACCGCCGCTGTTTCGTCTGGCTTATATCCGGTGAATTCTCTCACCCATAAAACACCGCGATTGCGATTTTGTTTTCCCGACCGACGCGGGATTTGCCAGTCTGCGGTACGATGAAGCAATGATCGCTATCGTCCGCCCAGAGCCGATTTTTCGCCCGGGTCAACTCGTTCGCCACGTGCGTTACGGCTACCGCGGTGTGGTTGTCGCGGTCGATTCGTTCTGCCGCGCACCCGAGGGCTGGTACGAAAGCAACCGCACGCAGCCCGACCGTCAGCAGCCGTGGTACCACGTGCTGGTCGACGGCGGCGGCAACGTCACCTACGCGGCCCAAACCAGCCTGGCCGCTGACGAATCACAGACGCGCATCGAACACCCGCTGCTGGTCGAATTCTTCGACGACTTCGACGGCGAACAATACCTGCGCAATGAAATTCCCTGGCCCGGTTGGAATGAATAGCGACGTTGCTTAAAGCTGCGATAGACCTTGACGGTCGTTCGGAATTGAGGCCCTTCCGCTTGGCCGCGGATGAATAATCTCTGGCGAAATGCTGGCCCGCCGCCGGTTTTCTGTCATACTTGAATGTCGTTTGGAATTTCGGTTGCCCACAGTTGGAGCTATGCCATGCGCCGTGCATCGCTGATCGTGTTCGCCTGCTTGATGTCATTGCAACTTGGCATGTTGATGCCGCGACTGGTTGAAAATGGGTCCCAAGCCGAGCCCGCGACCGCCAATGGCGAACTCCCTTGCCTCGCACAGGATGCCCATCACGAGGAGCCGGCCAACATTGACGATCGGGCGTTCAAGCAGCGGGCGGTCCGCGACGGCGGCGCCCTGATCGAAAGCGGGCAGGCAACTGAAATGGCGCAGCTCATCAAGCAGTTGCAACTGGAACAGTGCGAGTTGGACCTGGCGACCGACCGCCGCCCATCCGCCGATTCCGAGTCGCTCTACGAGTATGCCAAGGAGAGCATCGTTGTCATTTCCGCGATCTACAAGTGCGACCGCTGTGACAATTGGCACGCCGGCTGCGCTTCGGGGTTTGTAATTACTTCCACCGGCGCGGTGGCGACGAATTACCACGTGATCGATCAACCAGAAAAGGCGGGGCTGGTTGCCATGACCGCCGACGGGCGGGTGCTGCCGGTCAAGCGTGTGTTGGCCGCGGACGAGGCAAACGATATCGCCATCGTACAAGTCGAAGGGGAAGGCCTGAAGCCGCTGCCGATTGCCGCGGATGTCGCGGTCGGAACTCCTATTGCCCTGGTCAGCCACCCCGATGAGCACTACTACAGCTATACCGCTGGCGTCGTTTCGCGTTACACCACTGTGAAGGCCGGCCGCGAACGCGTTCGGGCAATGACCATCACCGCCGACTTCGCCCGCGGCTCCAGCGGCGCCCCGGTGCTGAACATGCAAGGCGAAGTCGTCGGCATCGTCCGCGCCACGGAATCGGTTTACTACAGCGTCGAAAACGGCCAGCAGAAGAATCTGCAAATGGTCTTCAAGTCGTGCGTACCATCGGCGAGGCTTCTTTCGCTCGTTGCGACACCTTAAATACAACCGCTACGGTATCGAAAGTGGCATTTGTGCAATACGGGTTACTCGGCTTGTCCTTCGCGGTCAACGCACGAAAAATTCGACTTCTCACGTGGTGATTGTAGTGCCGCTGATATTGGAAGGGATCGTTACGACCGAGAACGAAGATGGCTCGGTGAATGTTTCCCCGATGGGGCCGGTTGTGGATCTGTCGATGCGCACGTTGCTGCTGCGGCCTTACAACACGTCGAACACTTATAAGAATTTGAAACGAATCGCCCGGGGTGTTTTCCTTGTGACGGATGATGTTGAAATGCTGGCGGGAGCGGCGGTGGGGGAATTGAACCCCGTGCCGGCTTTTGACAAGCACGAAGCGACCGGCGGGTGGATTCTGCGGGACGCTTGCCGGTGGTATGCATTTGAAGTGCAGACGCTGGACGATGAATCGGAACGCACGACGATACAATGCGATGTAACAGACGGCGGACGCCTGCGTGATTTTTTCGGCTTCAACCGGGCCAAGCATGCCGTGCTGGAAGCTGCTATCCTGGCGACACGGACGAAGTTTTTGCCGGCTGACGATATCCTCAGTGACATGCAGCGGCTGGCTTTGATCGTGGAGAAGACCGCTGGGGATCAGGAACTCAGGGCGTTTCAGTTTTTGTTGTAGTTTGTGGCGCGCGAGTTGGGTGGTGAGTAGGAAAGTCGTGGCTTCGTCTTGGGAGGAGAGTTCCAATGGCTGCACAAGTTGTTGTTAACGTAAAGCGGATCATCTTGCCGCTGGTGGGTGTGAAGGGGTTGGATGTGGTCATTGATGGGCAAGTGGTCGCGACGACCATGTTCGGCGAATCGGCGACGGTTGAGGTCGCGCCCGGCGGGCATCGGGTGGAACTGACGCTGCGTTCGGTCATCAGCCGTACGTCGAACCCCATCGACGTCAACCTAGCCGATGGGCAAACGGTCAACATCACCGCGAAGTACAGCCGGATGTTAGGGACGTTTAATCTGAAGCTGGGGTAGCGAAATTTGCAAAAATTCCGCTACGTGATGGAAATCATTCCGCGCGGATTTCCGCCAGACGCTCGATTAATCGCTTGACGATGTCCGGGTGCTGTTGGTATAGGTTGTTGGTTTCGCCCAAGTCGTCTGCCAGATTGTAGAGTTGGCCGGGCGGGTCGTCGGGGCCGGGCTGAATTTTCGACGGCTTGGAAAACCCGCCGGAGCCGAGGGCGTTGATCAACTTCCAATCGCCCGAGCGGATGGTGAACACGCCGCGCCCCGAACGGATGACCAGTTCGCTGCGCCAACTTTCGGCTCTTGGTTCCGCGCCGAACAACGCGTGCGAAAAGTCGACGCTGTCGGGACCGGCACTCTCGGGCAGTTTTGTTTCGGTGATGGCGGCGAACGTTGCCATCAAGTCGATGAAGCTGATCAACTGATCGCTCACCGTGCCGGCCTTCACTTTGCCCGGCCAGCGAACGATAAACGGCATGCGGTGGCCGCACTCCCAGGCGTCGGCCTTCATGCCTCGCAATCCGCCGGACGAATCGTGGTCAAAGCGTTTGACATCGGCCTCGTACCAGACCGGGCCGTTGTCGGAAGTGAAGATGACTAACGTGTCGTCAGCCATCTGGTGGTCGTCCAGGGACTTCAGCACGCGGCCGACCATTGCGTCAACCATCATCATGAAATCGCCATACATTCCCGCGCCACTTTTGCCGACGAACTCCTTCGACGGCAGCCACGGCGTGTGCGGGGCCGGGTAGGCGAGGTACAAGAAGAGTGGCTGCTGGGTTTCTTCCTGTGATATTTTCGCGGCGTGGGCTTCGATCACGGCGACCGCTGCGTCGGTGAACTTGGGCAGCACGTCTTTCAATTTCAAGTCGGGCGCGATGCCGCCGGCCCGCCAGAACGCCCCTTGGATGGGCGACCATCCTTTGCTGTTGTTCGCCTGAATCTTGTCGGTCGGCGGCATCACAGCGTTCCGATCGCGAATGTAGAAATAAGGCGGAATATCGGTCGAAGCCCGAATGCCAAAGAAACTGTGAAAGCCCCGATCGACCGGCCCGCCCGGTAGCGGCTTGTCGTAGCCTTGTTCCGCGAAGCCCAGATGCCACTTGCCGATCATGGCCGTACGATAGCCCGCCGACTGCAAGTGCGAAGCGATCGTCACCCGATCTGCAGCGATGGTCGGATGCTTCCCCCACTTGCCGACGTCCGTGCGAAAAGGATACCGCCCGGTCATCAGCCCGTACCGCGACATGTGGCAAAGCGGCCCGGGCGCATGGGCATCGGTGAACCGCATGCCGGCTTCCGCCAGAGCGTCGATGTTCGGCGTGGCGATCTTCGACTTTGTGTTGTAGCAACCGGCATCGCCGTAGCCCATGTCGTCGACGAAGATGATGACAATGTTGGGGCGCTCGGCGGCTTCTAGGGAACCGTAACTGTGTAGGAAACCGGCAATGACCGAGAGGGCTAGAACGTACCGCGGCGTAGAAATGTTCATATTGGCGTGGATTTGCGGGAAAAACGGAGTGGAAGCCACTGCGTCATTCTACCAACATCCACGCCGCTAATCTTACGCGCGCGCAGTACCCGTTGGATCTTCGACGAAGGCCGGATCGACTTCCCACAGGTAGTTGATCCAACGCCCGATATGCGTCGCTTCGTGGCAGGCCAGGTCCCCCTTCACCAACCGCATGCGGAAGTGGTAGGTGCCGTCGGGGTCGGTTTCGACCGCGTGGTCGGCGTCTTCGAACCGCTGCTCGGGGTCGGGGTGGATCAATTTGCGGACCAGCCGCAGCAGTTCGTCCGAACCGATGGTTTCCTTCGGCAGCAACTCGGGCAGGCGGTCGATCAACGTGGTTTTGGCTTCCAGCAAAACCTCTTTCAACTCCGGCTCGGCCACGGTGACCGAGCAGTGGCGGCCGACGGGGCCGAGGAAATCGCTGCGGCCGGTTAACAACTCCAGCAAGACGTAACCGGTGCTGGCGATGTCGCTGAGCGGCGTCCACTCGCCGCGCTCAAGAAACTCGGGCGGAGCGTAACGAAGCGTGCGGACCTTCCGCTCGGGCGGCGACTCGAACGAATGGGCCGACCCGATATCGACCAGGCGGATGCTGCCGTGGTAGTCAAGCATGATGTTCGACGGTTTGATGTCGCCGTGGACGATGCCCTTTTTGTGAAGCGCGTGCAGGCCGCGGAGCGGTTTTTCGATAGCATCGACTGCCATCAGCGGGGTCAGGCTAAGGCGGTCGTCCGACGGCGTTCCGTAAATCACGTTGTTGAGGTAGTCCCAGGTATCCGCATCGACGCGGGGCTTCAGCTTCGCCAACCGCGACGGTTCTTGCAGTTGCCGCAGGTCGAACCCCTCGATCCAATGCATGACGAATACGAAGATGCCGTCGTAGTCGACGATCCGCTGCACGTCGACCAGGTTGTCGTGGTGGATGCGGTGCATCACCGCCCGCACGTTCGACAGCCGGTGCATGTCTTCGCGGTAAGCGGCAGCCGGGTCGTCGAAATCTTTGTACAGCATGGGCGAATTGACCTTCAGGGCCTGATAGGTCTTTTCGGACTGGACGCCGCACAAGTCGTCTTGGCATTCGCCCAGGTAGACCACTCCTTGCCCGCCGCTGCCCAGCTTCTGTTTGATCAAATACCGCGACGCCCACTCGACGGTTTTCCCCTCCCGAATGCCCATTTCCTTGCGGGCCAAGGCATCCTGCCCTTCGATTTGTTTCTGCCGCAGGCTCGGCGGCGTGGGATTTTCGTCAAGCTGCGTCGCGGCTTCGCTGACAGGTTCGCTCATGGTCATCACCTTGGTCTCAGCGCCGGCGGCGCGAATGCTGCTGGTGTCGGAACCGCCTTGTGTGGAACTCGGAGGGTCCGTATTCGTTTCCTCAACGACCGCGATCGCGCGGTTGAACATCTCCTGAGGGTTAGGCATTGCCAAGCCCGTGACCTGGTTAACATCCTTGCATGGCACAGGTATCGAGTGTTCAGCGAGCGCTTCGCGCATCTGCATTGTCAACGCTTCAACCTGCGCTGCTTCGTCAGCGTTGACGTCTGCGTTCTCGATCGTTCGGTCGTCAGTCACGGTAACCTTTGTCCTTCAAGTGTTTGGCCAACCCAACGAGGGCCTCGTTGAAAGCGTAACTCACCTGACGTTTGGTAAGTTCGCCCTTCTGATCAGGGTCAGCATTGATCAGGTCGGTCAACTTCGGTATCGGCGGCCAACACCCGTTGGCGGCAAACCAAATGGTGGCGGCTTTCAGCACAGTTCTGCGCCGGTGCGGCAATTTTTTGTCATCGCAATAGCGCAAGATGTCTCGCAAAATTTGGTTCCAACGAACGGCGCTCGCCGGAACAGTGGGATCGTCGCCCTCCCCTGCGGCAACTTCCTCCCAGGCGATGTCCACGTTAATGGCTTGATCCCGTTTGTGCCGCCGCAGAACGTCGACAAACTTGAACAGGGCAATCGTCCGCAAGTACGGCCCCAAGTCGCCTTGGCGATACTTGATGTTTCCGCTCATTGCATTCCCCGTGAACGCGAGGCAAGTCTCCTGCAAGATATCTTCTAGCGTCTCGCGGCGAAATATCGCATTTCTTGTGCCGTTCCAATGACAAATGAGCCCCCACAGTCCGGCGCTGTGGTAGAGCCACGCTTGCTCTGCCCCTTCGCGCCGCTTCTTCTTAAACCTGCTCGAAAGTAACGGCAGTGTTTCGGAGTCAGGCTTGCCGTGGCCGTAATCTGGCATGAACGCTCTCCGTAAGGCGGATGTGATCTCGTCGAAATCATCGTGGTAGTTGATCTCATCTGACGCTCCTTCGTCGAAAGCGAAATTACGCATCTTTGATATAGAACTCGTGGCGGATCGGGGGTTTGACAAAAATTCTTCTGAAATTTTTGGAAAACCCGATTTGCCACACAGCAATACCTTTGGGTGGTGCTTCCCCCTTCCTGATTTTTCTAACAATTCCGCGCGCTTTTTTTGTCGCATCGGCTGCCGGCGACGAGTCCCCTTTCAGTGACCAACAACAAGTTCAGGCCACTTGCTGACATGGATCCACTAACGCGGGAGCAATCATGGCAACAATCTTGCGGTTTACGGCCGGCGGCTTTTTGCCCGAGCCAATCTCAGGCGAAGGGCGGCAAGTTTTGGCGGGTGAAACGGTGCTTGTGTCGTTCCAGGACAGTTCGCGCAGCCAATACATTCTTGTTAGCCAAGACGGCGAGAAAACGCAAGTAAATGGTGAGCCGCTCGTCGGTGGGCTGCGGGTTTTGCGGCATCGGGATGAACTGCTGGTCGAGGGGGATCGGCTTTACTTTTCCGCACAAACGACGCCCGTGGTCGAAGCCTATCAGCACCAGGGGGATGCGAAGCCGCCGCGCTGCCCAATCTGCCGGGCGGAAATTAAAGATGGCGATTTAGTCGTCCGCTGCCCCGGTTGCACGCGGGTTTATCACCAATCGACCGGCGTTGAGGGGCAAGACGACCGCCCCTGCTGGACCTATTGCCGCACCTGTAAGTTTTGCGAGCACCCCACGTCGCTGACCGGCGAGGATGCGTGGCAACCCGATGAGGACCTGTTGTAAGAACCCGCGGCCCAAAAGACAGCGGGGGTGAGGGCCGCAAAAACCCTCTCCCCCTGGGAGAGGGCAGGGTGAGGGCAATCAAACCAACCCACATCAATCAATGCCAAACAACATCACCAACACCGCTGACAACGCCACCATCGTTGGCCGATTCGAAGATGCCCGCGTGCTGATCGCCGGGTTGGGCAATATCGGTTCGCAATTGGCATCGCTGTTGGCCCACAGCGTGGCGGCGATGCGGTTGGTCGATCGCGACGTGGTCGAGGCCCGCAATCTTCAGAATCAACACTTCGGGCCGGAAGACGTAGGCCGCGCGAAGGTCGATGCCATCGCCGATCGCCTGCAACGGCAAGCCCCGAACCTTCATGTCGAACGCCGGAACAGTGACCTGGAAGATTTGCCCGGGGGCGACTTCGCTGACATCGACCTGGTGTTCGGCGCACTGGATTCACTCGCCGCCCGGCGAGCGCTCAGCGAGAAGGCCTACCCGTTGCGGGTCGCCTACATCGACGGCGCGGTGGGCCTACCGTTTGACGTGCGGGTGCAAGTCTTGCTGCCCGGCGCTGCGTGCCTGCAATGCAGTTGGGGCACGGCCCAGTACCAGCAGATTTCCACCGAATACCCGTGCGAAGTCGGCGGCTCACCGGCAGCGCCGCCAACGGGCACTTCCGCCGCGGTGGGGGCAGCGACCGCCGCCATCATGGCGGCCCAAGCGGCGCGGCTGATGGCGGCTGATAACCCACCCACGGAAAGCTACGAAATCACCGGCGATTTACTTTCGGGGCGCATCACATGCGGCAATCGGAAGCGGAACGACCAATGCCGTTACCTACACCAACTTCCGGCGCAAATCGTCCCGCTGGCCGTTCCGTTTGCCGACGCGACGGTCGCCGACTTGCTGGCCGGCGTGGATGAAATTGCCAGCGGTAGTGCCGTGCAGTTACGGCTTCGCCGCGGAATTTTGGCGGCCGGCCTGTTTGGCGAAAACTCGCTTACGTCCTCTGAACAGTTGTTTGGTGATCGGCACCGCACGCTGTGCGAGTTTGGGTTTGCCGAAAAAGACCACGTCGCCATCCAAGCCGGCGAAGGCCGCCGGCCGATCCATATCTCCTTCACAAACACCTAGCGCAATAGCCATGGCGGAAACACCCACAACCATCGAAACCTACCAACCGGATCCGCCGGCGGATCATCGCGACCTGATGATCGCGGCCGGCTCAGGCCCGGAGCCGCGGTTCGATCCCATTATGCAGGCGTTGCTGCTGGAAAACTACAACGAGTTGAAGCAGCGCTGCGCCGTATCAAACGGGCTGCTCAGCTTCGCCAGCTTGGGGCTGAACCTGCCTTGGCTTTACCGCCTGACGTTCGACACGCGCGGCTTTGCCCGCGAAGCCGACGGCGAGGTCGTCAGCATCGACCGTCACGTCGTGGCGTTGCGGTTCCTGCCCGACTACCTGCGCGATCCCAACCGCTTCGCCATGTTGCGGCTGGTCGAACCGGCGAACCTGTTCCACCCCAACATCCGCGACGGCGGAATTTGCTTGCAGATTCACGATGGGGGTTCGCTGATTCAGATCGCCCAAAGCCTGCACGACCTGTTCCGCTGGCGGTTGCGGCAATACGACGAGCGCGACGCGATGAACCCGGCCGCCTGCGCTTGGGGCCGGGCCAACATCGACCAGCCGATTGACGACCGCCCGCTGTTTGGCAAGCGGGTGAAGCTCACGTGGGAAGCGGCAACTTAACCGAACAGATCGCGAAAGCAACGCAATGACCGCAACGATCAACGACATCGACCAGTTCGAACTGATTTACACATTGGCCGAATCGGGGCACGAGTTCGTGCGGGACGAAGACGACGCAAACCGCTGGCGGGCCGCGGTCAACGACCCGCGCGTGGGCCGCATTGACCTCGTTGCCGAAATGCGGCCCGACGGCGTGCAACTGCAAGCTGCCGCGGCGTCTTGGAAAACTGGTTTGACGAAGAAGTCGAAAGCGGCAGTCGACCTGTACTTGCCAGCCGCCCAGCGGCAACTGGGCGGCGTGAAGTTGAAGGCGGAAGACACCACGGCATTCGCGGAAGCGACTGCCGCGGCTGACAAACTGGACTCGGAACTGCCCGCTGCCATCCAGGCGGTGGTTGCGGCATGCCGCCAAACCCGACGCGAACTGGGCGCGCTGGCCGACCCGCATCTGGCGGCGGTTTACATCGAAACACAGGAGAGAAATTAACCCCCGTAGCGGAAGTTCCAAAACTTCCGCGGACCCTCGGAGCTCTGGCGAGTTCCGCTACCTCACCCTTTGCAACAGGAGCATGCCTATGGTTGCCCAAACGGAAACGATGACGCTGGACGTGGAAGATTTCTCTTCGCAAGTTCGGCGGCGGGCACGCAACATCCCGCGGAGCGCGACGGTCGATGACCTGATCGAAAGCATTCGCGGTGATATGCAACTGCCCGAACAAGACGCCCAAGGACGCCCAGTTCAGTACGGCGCGCTTTCGGCGCGCGGCGACGTGCTGAATGCTACGGACCGCATTGGCGATGTCTTGGAAAACGAAGAAGTCGTCTCGCTGACCAAATCGGTCACCGCCGGCGGCAACGTGTGATCCGGCCCTGCGGCAACGGAGGGCATCTTGATCTTCTGGCGACCGCCACCGCGCAGGCGGCGCCGGAAGGTCGATTTAGCCGTTTGGCTCGGATTGTCATTGTCGGAATCGATCTTGGCGAAAGGCTAGTTCATCGTCCTCCTACTCGTCTTCTCGTACTCGAAGGGTGAGTCTGGCGTCTGCCATCGAGTACGAGAAGACGAGTACGAAAAGACGAGGACGAGAGATTATTTCGGTCCACACTAATCAAGTCTTAACC
>CALBTA010000443.1 GCA_937967755.1 uncultured Planctomycetaceae bacterium
GATGGGAGATGGGAGATGGGAGATGGGAGAGCAAATCCTTCCCTTTGCGTCTTGGCGGCTTTGCGTGAGTTCAACTTTCATGGGGTCTCACGCAAAGCCGCGAAGGCGCAAAAGATTTGGAATCGGGTGGCGGATGAAACCAGCCGCACCGAGATGCTCGAACAAGTCTGGAGACTTGTTCCACGGCGGAGCACCGTTGGCGTTCGGCTTTCGTGTTACTTCGAATCGAATTGAGCGTAATGAAGTCCTTCAGCTTGGATTCGAGTTTCGCCAGTTCTTCATCTAGATAGAACGCGAGCTGTTCCAGGGCGTCGCCGTGAACCTGCGGTGAATCCGCCTGGTCTTTTGCGGTAGGGATCAGGTGAAATGGCTGGGATGTCGTTTTCATGGTTGCGCCCTGGCTTCGAAGGTGGCGTGTTTGCTATCAGGCGAAGCATGCAGCTAGCGGGCCAAAGGTCGTGCCAATTGGTGCGGTTCATTCCTAAGTGCTTTATTGGCTGGTAGTTGCGGCGATGGATTGGGCTGCGGGCACAGCGTTGGAAGGCGTGAAAGATGGATCGATTTGGCAACATCCGTACCCGGAATGAGACACCGCCGGCCATTTTGGCGAATTGGTTGGAATTGTGTGGAATAATCGGTGCATCCGTCATAGAATGACGCTTGAGATAGTGTGGTGTGAGGTCGATTGGTGGGATTTTGCCGGAAGTGAAAAAATTTCCACAAAATCCTCAAGATCATCGAAGCACCGGCGAATTACTGGCAGCGGCGGGTTCTGTAGCCTGCCGCCAGGGCCTTTTCGGCCCGCCACAGGAAGGATGAAAAGTCCTTATTGGGTAACGACTTACGCCCAAAACACCCACAGCCGTTTGTTTGTTCGAAGGAGGGTTTTGAGATGACGAAGAAGTTAATGTACGGTGGAGCAGCTGCGGTTCTGTTGCTCAGCCTGTTGTTCGGCCGGGACGTGCTGAGCTACACGGGCACCTGGATCAGCGAAGTTCGCCAATCGGTGAAGGACAATGTGCCGATTGAGTTTGAACTGGAGCGTGCCCGCAACATGATCACCGACATCACGCCGGAGATCCGCAGCAGCATGCACGCCATCGCGAAGGAAGAAGTCAAGATCGAGCAACTCGCTTCGCAAATCGAGAACCTCGAGACCCAACTGGCCCAAGATGAGGAAACGATCCTCAGCCGTCAGGCCGACCTGGACAAGGGCGAAAGCTACTACTACTACGCCGGTCACCGTTACAGCCGCGACGCTGTCAACGACGACCTGACCAAGCGGTTCACCCGCTTCAAGACCCAGGACGAGAATTTGGGTGCGCTGCACAAGATGCTGGACGCCCGCCAACGTGGTTTGGACGCTGCCCGCACGAAGCTGAACGACATGATGGCCGCCAAGAAACAGCTTGAAGTCGAAGTCGAAAATCTGGAAGCTCGCCTGAAAATGGTTGAAGTTGCCAAGACGACCGCTGACTTCAGCTTCGACGACAGCCACCTGTCGCGCACGAAGGAATTGATCAACGACATCAACCTTCGCATCAAGACGGAAGAGAACCTGATGGGTCACCTCAGCGACCACGAGTTCGAGATTCCGGTCGAAGTCGAAGAGACGCAATCGAAGAACATCAGTGACGAGATCACCGAGTACTTCGGAGCCGCTCGCCCTGACCACTCGCTGGTCAACGTCGAGAGCGACAACTAAGAAGTGGGAAGATTGTGAAGGGTGGTTGCTGCTTGGGGTCGTCGCCGACGATCCCAGGCCAACCCCTTTTGCACAGCTACCTTCGATCAAACGCGCGAGCCGCTTGGAGTAACCTGCGCCCTCACGGGGAGCGGGCTACCCCGGGCGGCTTGTTTTATCGGCACTTTTCGTAGTGGGGGCTTGCAGCCACCACCGGCAAGAATCTTGACTCGTTCCCACGCTCCGTGTGGTAACGAAATTTCGGCCGCTCTGCGGTCTTGTGGCTTATACGTTCCGCAAGCGACGCAGAGCGTCGCGGCAGTGCGTTCCCACGCAGAGCGTGGCAGCGAGGTAAGCAGCAAATGTCAACTGGAATCAGTTTTTTCGCAATTCTGATCGTCGCCCTCTTGGTGTTGCTGATCGTTGGGGGAATTGCTGTTGCGGCGTTTGCGAATATTAGAGGGCGTGGCGGTAAGCACTAATCGCTGGCAACTTTTCATTGCGGTGGCTGGAAGCCTCCGCTACTTTTCGATGACCAACCCTTCGCACGACAAACTGAAAGACGCGCAGCGGGCGTTGATGCAGGATCAGCTCGATGACGCGCGGGGTTTGTTGCTCGATAGCCAGGTTCGCAAAGCGCCGGCCGGACAGGCGCTCGCCTCGCAAGTTGCGCAGCGAATTGCCCGCCGCGCCGAGAGCCATGTTCGCCGGGGCGATACTTCGGCCGCCTGGCGCGACCTGAACGGGGCGCGGGAGATTTCGCCTGACGATGCGGCGCTGGCCAAGGCGCGTGAAAGCATTGTTTCCACAGCGCTCGACGAGGTGGAACACTTCCTAGAAAACAACGACGCGGACGCGGCGCTGGCCAAGCTGAACAAATTGCATCAGCGAAACGTCGCCGGCGGCAGGGCGGCTGTGTTGCGGCAAGTCGCTTTGAAAGCCCGTCGGGCGGACCGCTTGCGGCGGGTCGGAAAATTTGAAGACGCCGCCAGCAACTGGACGGCCGCCCAAAAACTTCGCGAAGACATGAACGTCTTCAGCGAGTTCGCCACGGTGGCCCGGTCGCAGGCGATCGAAGGCAAAGGGCTGATCGATCAACTGCAGCAGTCGATGTCCGCGAAGGATTGGGCCAGCGCTTTGCAAACGGCCAACCGCCTGTTGGAAATGGCACCGCAACATCCCTACGCCCGGGAAGCGCGCGAGGAAGCGTGGTCGAACGCATCGGCCAACCTGACAGATTCACAGCGCAAGCGGCAAACGGCACCGTGGCGAAGGGCAAACCCCGTGAAGCACGATCAAGCGTCTCCGCTGATCAAACAGCGCCTGGCGGAAACGCAAGCGGTCACCGGCATCGGCAAGTGCGACAACCGCCGCCTGCAGTTGTGGATTGATTCGGTCGGCGGGTATTTGGTTTGCCTGGGTGATGACGTCACGCTGGGTCAGGCCGTTCCGGGCGCGACGGTCGACATTCCGGTGTTCGGCAACCTCACGCGTGAGCACGCCACGATTCGCCGCGACGGGGAAGGGTATATCGTCACGCCGCTGGCCAATGTCACGTTGGGGGGCAAACCGCTTCAGGGGCCAACGTTCCTTTCTGATGGGGATGAATTACAGCTTGGCGATTCGGTCCGCTTCCGCTTCCGCCAGCCGCACGCCCTCAGCCAGACCGCCCGCCTGGAACCGCTCAGCGGACACCGAACCCAACCAGCGGCTGATGCTGTCCTGCTAATGGCTGAGTCGCTGGTGATGGGCAGGAAGCTGAACGACCACGTCGTCTGCCGGGACTGGCCGGAGGAAACAATTCTGTTTCGCTCAGGCGATGAAATTCACTGTCGCAGCAATTCGGAATTCGAGATCGACGGGCATTTATCCGATGGCGAGGGGACGTTGGCCCAATCGAGCCACGTTTGCGGGGAAAACTTTTCGCTAAGTGTTGAGGAAATTTAGATTTGCGCGCGTTATCCGAGGGCAGATGTCGCATCAAAACAGGGGGAAACCGCGAAAGCTTGTAGAATAAGTAGTGACGATCTGCATCAAGCTGCGGTAAAATGAAATGGTGGACGAATCCGTAACACTCAACGACCAAAAGACACCCAACGACGGCCCTCAGACGTCGCCCACAGCTGGTGCGCGGAAGGAGCCTGAGCTGGTCGTTCAGGGCGATGAGAAGTCCAACCGCCAACGGGCGCGTTTCATCTATGCAACCGGTGCCCGCCCGTTGGAAGGTTTTACCATCAAACGGGGCATTGGCATCGGCGGGTTCGGGCAAGTCTATTACGCGGTGAGCGACGCCGGCAAGGAAGTTGCCCTCAAGCACATTCAGCGGAACCTGGATGTGGAGCTGCGCGGCGTCGGCCAGTGCTTGAACCTGAAACACCCTAACCTGCTTTCGCTGTACGACATCCGCTACGACGAGGCGGGCGAAGGCTGGGTGGTGATGGAGTACGTCACCGGCGAGAGCCTGGTCGATGTGATCGAGCGCAACCCCAACGGAATGCCACACGATCAGATCTCATTCTGGCTATCGGGAATCGCCGCGGGTACGGGCTGCCTGCACGACCACGGCATCGTCCATCGCGACTTGAAGCCGGGCAACATTTTTAACGACTCCGGGATCATCAAGATTGGCGACTACGGGCTGTCGAAGTTCATTTCGCTCAGCCGCCGCAGCGCGCAAACCGAAAGCGTCGGCACGTTCCATTACATGGCGCCGGAGATTGGCAACGGGCGTTACGGAAAGGAAATCGACGTCTACGCCCTGGGTGTGATTTCGTATGAGATGCTGACTGGCGACGTGCCGTTCGATGGCGAAAGCAGTCAGGAAATCATCATGAAACACCTGACCGCGCAGCCGAAGCTGGATCACGTTCCAGAGCCTTACCGCAACGCGATCGCGCAGGCGTTGGAAAAAGATCCAGAAAAGCGTTTGAGCAGCGTGCCAGAGATGTTGAAGTTAATTGGCATTGAGCTGCAACCGCTAGGCGCGACCTCGGCAGTCGCTCCAACGACCGAGCCCGCGAAACCAGAAAGCGAACCAGAAAAAGACCCGCATGTCGGTCCAACGGTTGACCGTGCCGACGACATTGTCGACGCCGAATTGCATGAAGAAGAGACCCTCTTCATCGACGACACGCCACCACCCAAGCGCGTGCAGGAGATCGAATTCGGCCCGGTCGAGCACCGGCTTAACAGCAGCCCTGCGCCGGCGCGTTCCTATACGCTTGCTCCGGCGGAACAAGAACAACGCCCGCTTCCCAACGAACCGATCGCCCGCTTCGCCGCCAAAGGATGGCGGGCTGTTGCCAATTGGTTTAGCAACCCGAACATCAGCAATGTGCTGAAGGTGATCGTGGCGGTGGCTGTGATTGTCGCGGGAACGGGTTTGCTGTTCGCGAATCATCGGATTGTGATCGGCGTGTTGGCGATTGCTGCCGCGTATGGCATTTACTATGCGGCCCGGATGATCATCATCACCATGCTCGATGAAGAACAGGCCGACGATAGCGAAGCGACGGGCCGCGCCAAACGTTGGCAAGCGCAGGTCCGCGAGGACATCACCTCTCGCCCCTGGGCGCAGCGGCTTTCCGAACTTACCGGTTCGTTCCTGTTTTCCGCCGCGGTGGCGGGCGTGTTGTCGATCGTGATTATGATCCTCGCTGGGGAGCCGATGTCGGGGCCGTACCAGGCTTGGGCACCGCAATTGGCATGGGTTGCACTGTCTGCAATTGGCGGCACGTGGGCCGTGCTGGCCCTTTCCAAGCTGTGGGAAGGGCGAACGGGTGACCATGTGCTGCGGCGGATCGGCATGTTGGCCGTGGGGCTAGCAATCGGTTTGCTGGCGTATGGCGTTGACGTTGCCCTGTACGCCGACGTGGCGTTCGGCAACGTTCGCAGCGCAAACGAACTGTGGGCGAGCTGGCACGAAGGAAATCAGCCTTCGCTGGTCGCCTATTTGGCCTATTTCGGCGGCTTGTTCGCAATTTTGCGGTGGTGGATCCAAGCCGATCCGCTTCGCAACGCCCGGCTCAGCTTGTGGGCATTGGTGTTAAGCGGGATGTGGGGATTTGTTATTCCTTTCCCGCAGCCTTGGGGTATCATGTTGGCAATGGCAATTTCGTTGGCGGTTCAGCTTTCCGCCCCGTGGATTTCAACGGGCGAACGCGGCCGCCTGCGGCAACAAATTCGGCTTCGGGACGCCCGAGCGTAAAGGAGCGCGTCATGACAATGCTAAGTTTCACGCTGCTAGTTTCCATAGTTCTCGGATTGGTCTACGCGGGCTTCGCCATTGGTGTGCGTTGCGCGTCGGACCGTAACCTGCGACTGTTGGCCGTTCGGACGCTGGCGCTGCTCGGCGTTACCGCCACCGGCGGCATCGTTGTGACAACGATGCATGCCGAGCAACCGGTTGATGACGCAGTCGCCGAAGTGATGTCTCGCTACACCGATTTGAGCGAGCTGATGGCCGTTGAACCGCAAGCGGCCGAGGCTGCCAGCGAAGAAGTTGTCGAGGTTGAATTGGAGGTTGAAGAACTTGTCGACGATCAGCCCGAGCCGGTTGTGATTTCCTGCCGCGGGCTGCACCAAGATTTTGACCCGAACGATCCTCACTCCACCGAGTTGGTTTCGTACATGCCGGAAGTTCCCGTTCGACCTGATTGGCTCGATCAGCCACTGCAAACCGAAGGCAGCGGCGATCACTTCGCCTCGGTTTCCAGCGGCCCGTGGATCACCGATGTCGAAGCCCAAGGCGAACTGGACAAGGCAATTTACGAAACGGTGGCGACCTATGTGGACGATCAAGTCGGACGCCGCGGTGCTGCCCGCCGAATTGGTTTGTCGCTGGGTGAGATTCGCGACCGCGACATGATCGTCGACGCCTATACCGAAGACCGCCAATTCTCGGTCGGGCATATGAAGATTCACCACGCCCACGTGCAATTCAGCCCCGAGTTCCGCACGGAAATCGGCGAGCGTTGGCGCGAACACCTGGTGGCGACCCGTCTGGTGAAGACCAGCGTCAGCGTCGCGGTGGTGATGGGCTTGCTGTTTGTTGCCTTCGGTGTTCTGAAGCGGCTAGGCGGTTCGCCGCAGCGTTAAGAACCTGTCCGAAAACCCTCAGGCGCATTGGCAATACGCCCTACTTTCGGGTTTTCGAACAGGTTCAAGCCCGTCGCACCAGTCCCATCGCAACGAACCCATGACGACCACCAATGCCTCGGAGATCGACTCGTTACTGATCGACCGGATCCGCGGTGGCGACGAAGGGGCTTGGGACGATCTGATCGCCCGCTTCGAAGGCCGGCTACTGGCCTTCGCCGAAAGCCGCCTTCGCCGCCGGGCCGCCGCCGAGGACGTGGTGCAGGAGACGTTCATCGGCTTCCTCACCAGCCTGCCGAATTTCGACGGCCGCCGTTCGCTGGAAAGCTACCTGTTCGCGATTTGCGCGTACAAGTTAACCGATCACCTTCGCCGTGAAGGCCGGCGTCCGGCGCTGCCGCTTTCGTCGGCGGCCTCCAGCGAAGGGGATTGGGACTTGCCTGGAAGTTCGCGTCCCGCCAGCAGCATCGCCCGCAGTGGAGAGCGGCGCGGGCTGGAAGATGCCGCCCTCGCCGAAGCGATTGCCGAGCAGGTCGACCGGTGGAAGGACCGTGGCGATTGGACCAAGTTGAAGTGCATGGAACTGTTGATGGTGCGCGGTTGGGCCAACAAAGATGTCGCCAGCCAACTTGATATCACCGAACAACAGGTCGCTAACTTCAAGTTCGATTTCCTGGCCCGCCTGCGGACGCTGGTGCGCAAGAAGGAACTCAGCCAAGACGTTTTCCCAGAATTGTTCCAAAGTTAGCCACATGACCCGCCAGTTCACCCCCGCCGAACTTGAAGCCTACCTCGATGAGGAATTGTCGGCGGATGATTTGGTGGCGATTGAGGAGTCGCTCAAGGGCGAGCCGGAATTGGGGAAACAGCTAGTCGCCATCAACACCCGGCGTGAAGCGGGCGTGCATTCCATCGGCGGCGTTTGGCGGCGTCACCGCATCGGCTGTGCGACGCGTGAGCAACTTGGCAGTTACCTCTTGGGAGCGATTGGGAAGGAACACCGGGATTACTTGGCCTTCCACATGGAGGTCGTCGGCTGCCGGTACTGCCAGGCCAGCCTGGCCGATCTGCAAA
>CALBTA010000444.1 GCA_937967755.1 uncultured Planctomycetaceae bacterium
CTTGTCGAACGTTACGAACATCGATGTCGACAATCCCAGCGATACATTCACGGTAGGAAACGGCAGCGGCACGGATGATGCTCGGTTGGTTATCGGCGTCGACGGCGGCTTGGATGCCAACGGCAATACGGTGCGTGCGTACACGCATATTCAAGACGCGGGCGGGACCGACCCGATCGACCTGGTGTTGATGTCTGATGGTACCATTGCGGTTGATATCTTCGGCCCCGAATCTCACGGCATCAACGGAGAACAGGGCGGTTCGCTGCCGATCGATCCGCTGGCGTCCCATTTGGATAGCGACATCCTTCACGTCACGGGCGACGCCACCCTGGCTGGGCTGCTGTCGGTCGACCTCAACGGCTACGAACCGTTTCCATTCGCTTTCTACGACGTACTGTACGCTGAAGGCACGATCGATGACAGCGATCTGGACATCGAAGGGGTTCATCTGTTTCGCGTCGTCGACAACCCCGTCGGCCCTGGGCAAATCTTGCAAGTCGCCGTGCCGGAGCCAGCCAGTATCGCAATTTGGTCTCTTTTGGCGTTGGCTTTAACTGGATTCGCGTGGCGAAAGATGCGAAGCTAGTCCGTAACTTCCATGGAGACTAGCACAATGAGAAGCCGCCAATCCTCCCGCGCATTCACGCTGGTCGAATTGCTGGTGGTGATTGCCATCATCGGTATTCTGGTTGCCTTGTTGTTGCCCGCGGTGCAGCAAGCCCGCGAGGCGGCTCGGCGGATGCAGTGCCAGAATAACATTAAGCAAATTTCCCTGGCGATGCATAGCTTCCATGAAGCGAAGGGGTCGTTTCCGTACGGCACGCTGGACGAGGCATCGACTCCGATCCGCAAACGGGATACCTGGTTCCAGCAAATCTGGCCCCACCTCGATCAGCAGAACGCCAACGACAAATATCAAGACTTCACCGGCGCTTGGGTGATGGATACCCCGGTGGAAATTAAGGATCTGGTCGTGCCGGCGTTTGTTTGCCCTTCGGATATTCGCGCCCCCGGATTCGGCGGCGGAGGCGGGCTGCGCAGCGGCGGTTACGGGTTCATGGGAAACTACGTCGCCAACGCCGGTGATGACTACATCAAGATCAATCGCCCGGGTTATCCCGATTACGGCATACACGAGTTGAACGGAGTGTTTTACGCCAATAGCGAAACGCGGATCGGCGACATCCGCGACGGAACAACCAACACGCTGCTGATTTCCGAAGTGAAAGTCCGCGGCAAAAAGGGAGATACCGGCTGGGGGGGCGGTGGTTCGTATTGGGGCGGCGGGCAGCATTCAGGCTTTGGCTTCACCGCCATGGAGCCGCCCAACGCCAACGTTTCCGACCGGGCTTGGACTTGTAACGCCACGTTCGACGACTCGCCCTGCACCGATGTCGGGGACGACATCAACAAGCGCGTCATCACCCGCAGCTTCCACCCCGGCGGCGTGCTGGCTTCCTTCGCCGACGGCAGCGTGCATTTCTTTTCCGATTCGATCGATCTGATCACCTGGAAGGCCCTCGCCACGCGGACGGGTAAGGAAGTGGTGGATGCCGGTTCTTATTGAGTTTCTGGCCGTTTTGTAGAACGGATTGACTATCCGTTCTACAAAACAGCACGCCACTCGACCTCTGAACGAGAATTGAAAATGGAGGATTGCAAATTGAAAATTGCAGAGCAAGAAACCGCGGATTCAAGCCAATTTGCAGTTTCCAATTTGCAATGGCCAATTTGCAATCCGATGCGGCTGGGGGTTGTTGCCGCGCTGAAGCGAACCGCGCTGTTCGGGGTAATTATCTCCACGCTCACCGGCTGCGGACCCCGCGGCCCGGTAACCTACCCCGTCTCGGGCACGGTCAAAGTCGACGGTCAGCCGGTGGCCAACGGTGAGATCATCTTCCGCGCGGCCGACGGGGCGACGGGAAGTTGGGAAGCGAAGATCACCGATGGCAGTTACAGCTTGGAATCGACTGCCGGCGAAAAGAGGGTCGAGATCACCGCCCGGCGAAAAATCGACGCCGCCGGCAACGCCGACAGCGGCGAACCGGCCTTCAGCTTCGAAGCGTACATTCCCGAAAAATACAACGAGAAATCTGACCTGAAAGCCACGGTCACTTCCGCCGGGCCGAATGTGTTCGACTTCGATTTGGAAGCGGAATGAGGGATCGGCGGCCTTGGAAGACCGCCGTCTACTCCGGCGCCTTCAACACCATCAGCAGCGTGGCGTGGTGGTGGACTTCTTCGTAGGCTTTGCCGCCGAACTCACCCGGCTGCTTCACAACCATCTTGGTGCGCAGGCCATATTGCCCGCCGTGGTCGACCGGGATAATCGCCACGCCGTCGTCGTTCGTCTTGAAACTTTTCGCCACTCGCGGGCTGCGCAGCGCGATTTCCTGATTGGCCAGCGGCTCGCCGTCCCAGGTTGCGCGGACTGACAGTTCGCCATCGACCAGCGCGGGTTGCAATTGCAACTTGAGATTTTTCGATGGCGCCAACTTCGAGACCGCTTCCGCGTCGCGGGCGTCAATGTGCCGGGCGTAGTACTGCAGCAGCGTATCGGTCTTCCCGTAACGGTACACGCCCCACTTCGTGTACAAGTCAACGCCGCGCGGCGATGGAGCGGTCAGTTCCGCTTGCAGCCAGCGGAGTTTCCCTTCCTTCGTATCGGCTAGTTCGATTTCCTGGGGATCGTCGGATGGGCTGGTGGCCCAAAAAGTTCCGCGCTCGATGAATGGGTCCAAATACGCCCCATCGCCAGGTTTGGGGGCGTGTTCGAAATAGAACAAGACCGTGCCATGCTTACCCTCGTTGCCGTCGATTTTGATCCAAGGGTAATGGGCCTTTGCCGATTGCGTTCCGCAGAGCATCACCGCAAAGACCAGCGCCACTAAGGAAACTCGGTGGGCCATTTTCAATCTCCTTCATTGGAAGCAAGTGTTCTTTCCGTAGGACGGGTTTTCTACCCGTCCCGTGCGCAACCGTTCCGCTGGACGGGTTACAAACCCGTCCTACTCATGATTCTATCGTGTGCGCGGGCCGCTGTCGCTAAGCATCTTGCCGCGGGGGCTGGTAGGGGTTTCCCGTTTCTGGCGTTCGCTCGATTTCCGGGGCCGGCGGGTCCTCGGCTGCCCGCGGATTTACATTTTGCTCGACGTAAGCAATGAACGCGGCGCGGTCGGCGTCGCTGGCGAAAGCGTCCAGCGGGAAGGCCGATTGCTCGCCGGCGTTTTCACCCCGGTGCAGCACGAGGAAGTTTTCGCTTTGGGTGAAATGGCTGAAACTGCGCCAAGCCACGAACGACTCCTCGTCGAAGGTGCAACGGCTGATGCCACGCGGCGAGTAAACGGTCAGCGTTTCTCCGGGCGGTCGCCGGCGATAGGCCGCCACCGCCTGCCAGCGGCGAACCACACCGTACAACTGCGTGGAAACCAGGCAGCTTAACAAGGCCACCGCCACGCAGCCCATGAATTTTCCCGCCGCCGGGTCGAGCAACGCCATCATCGCCGCCAGCACGCCGACCGCGCCCACCCAAGCCACCCAGGAAATGAACGACTTCTGCGGCGGGTTCACGCCGTACAGATCGAAGTTGACTAGCTCTTGAATCGTCGGCTTGTGCCGCACGGAGATTAACTCGGGATCGGAATGCGCATGGATCAAATCGGCTTCGCGCAGCGGCCACGGCGGCAGCGGACCTTCTACCGATTGTGCTGAGTTGCTTTTTTTCTGGCGGGCGAATTCAGCGAACGCATCCGCGGCAGCCGGCGACGCGAATGCCCGGCGGTTGATCGGGAAGGCGTTGAGCCGTTCGACTTCGATCAGCACGTAGTCGTTCGTCTCGCCGACCCGTCCCATCGCCGACCAGGCGCGGCGCTCGCGCCCGAGTTCGCTCTCCGCCGACCAAAACTCTTCCTCCAGCCGCAACGTCGTCGGCCGGGCGATGGAAAGATCGACCTGCGGCCGTTTAACAATCACCATCACCACGACGTACAGAACGATCGCCGCGACCACGGCCCAACAAACCAAAACGATTGTGTAGTAGCCCAGCACCAGCGGTAGGATCGAACCCAGCACCAACGCCAACAGAACGAATGCTCCGACCCACAACAGGGGTGCCCAGGTGCGGTACCACGGATAGAAGCGGTAAAGCGCCCGCAAGTCTTCTTCGACATACTGGAAGGTGACTTGGTGCATTGGTGACTGACGGAATTGAACAGGAGAGAGCAAAGGAAACGGAGAAGGAAATTGCTTTCATGTTTTCTTTGATTGAGCGTCAGGTCGGTTTTTCGTATGGCGTGATGCCGCTTCGTTGTTCTGCGACTCATCCTTGTCCTACATACGCGCTGCCGGGGTTCCGATCAGTCCGTCGAGTACGAAAAGACGAGTACGAAAACCGTTCACTCCGAAAAGTAGAAAGCGAGCGCGAGGCCGTCTAAGAAATCTTTCCTCCGTTTCCTCTGTTGCCGCCGGTTCAATCCCGCTCACTCAGCCACGCGCCAGCGGGTGCGGAACATCCAGATCATCAGGCCGAGCAAAATGCAAATCAGCGCGGATGAGAACGCCATGTACCCGCCGTAGATCGGCCAGCTTCCAGGGCGGTTGAGTGTTTCGTCGGCCATGTCCAGATCGAGCGGCACGGCGAACGCCGCGGCGAAGGGGCTGGTGATGCTGGTCATTCGAACGTACTCGGCTTCTTCCGTTCCGTGAAAGAACAAGTCAGCGAAGTACACCGCCGCCAGCGGGGCGCAGAACATCGCCAGGATTACCATGTAGGTGGTCATCAGGCTCATCGAGGTTTTCTTGAAGCAAGTGCTGCAGAACAACGCCAGCGTCGCGGTCGTCAGGCAGGTCATCACCACAATCGAAAGGTACGCCCCGACCGACAGCAGGTTGCCCCAATACGATGCCACCATCACGCACGCCAGCAGCACCGGCCACAACAGGAAACTGGTCAGCACGCTGGAAATCCGCAGCCCGGCGATCAGCTTCCCCCACAAGATTTGCAACGGCGTGATCATCGTGCAGAGCAACAGGTCGAGCGTTTGCCGTTCGCGTTCGCTGGTGACCGTGCCGGCCGAAAAGACCGGGCCGACCAGCACGTTGAACAGCACCACGTAACCGATGTACCACGGGGCGAGGTGCGGCCGCATGTAGAGGAAGAACGCCATCAGCGGAATCGCCATGAACATGCTGACCTGAATCACCACCCGCATCATCAGCGTGCCCTGGCTGAAGATTTCGCTGCGGATTT
>CALBTA010000445.1 GCA_937967755.1 uncultured Planctomycetaceae bacterium
TCTGCCTGAAAGCCCAACAGCAAAACCGAATCGTGCAACGCGCCCGGGCGCATAGCGATCGACTCCCAGAAGGCGCGGTCGTCTTCCTGTCCCAGTCCGTAGTCGCGGAAGCTGGCGTTGCGAAACGTCAAAAACACTTCTCGTTCAAGCTCGGCGGCCTCGTCCCCCTTGACCGGTTCAAGCGCCCAAATCGCCCGCGAACTGACCCGTTGATTAGGCCAGACGTAAAGGTCCCTGTCCATCAGCAAAGATAGACCCCCGAATTGCTCGCGCAAGATTTCCAAGGCACGGATGCGCTGCTCGGTGGAGCGCTTACGGCTGCCGGCTACGGAGGCAAACTCCAATTCGCCCAGCTTTTCTGCCAGCGGCATCCAGGTCTTGCGCGACCATGCCGCCAAAGGTTGCGGAGCGTTCAACACATCTTCCATTTCCCCTTCGGAAACGAGTGCTTTCTCTGCCTCTTTCAACTGCCCCACGTACCGCACGCAAAACACGCTGCCCCGCGTTCCCCGCCCGCCGATTGAGACGTACATTTCCCCATCCGGGCCGACGGCGATGTCGGTGGGGGCGAAGCCGACGTCGCCGGTGGTTTGCAGGAAGATTTCCTTCCTGCTTTTGTACGATGCCCCGTCCCGCTGAAGCGGGAAGTAGTAGACGGTGCCCAGCGTCCAGCAGCAACTGTAGATACCGCCGCGGTAGTGCGACGGGAACGCATAATGCCGGTAGCACTCCACGCCGGTTGGCGAGCCGCGGCCAATTTCGACCAGCCGCTCAACGTTGTCGAAAAAATATTCCGGGCGGTTCCAGCTTCGCGTCCACCCGCGCTGCACCCAACCGTGGTGCATGCCTTGTTGGATATCGAACAGGCGGGTCGGGGCGTACCAGGGCAAATACTGATCGCGTTCGCCGTCGGCGTCGACGGTGAACAAGTGACCATTCTCGTTGAACGCCAGGTCATACGGGTTGCGAAACCCGTGGGCGAAGACTTCCGACGTTTTAAAATCAGGCGAAAACCGCACGACCGCGCCGGCTTGCGGCTTCTTCACAGGGGAAGTTTTGGTGCGGGCGAACTGTGCTCCCGCCCCGGCGTCGTTGCCGCAGATCATATAAATCCAACCGTCCGGGCCTTGCACCAGCCCGTTGGCCCCATGCTCGCTGCTTTGCACATTGGCTAGCGGAATGGGCTTGCCGTCGGCGACGCCATCGGCGTCCTTGTCGCTTAACCGCATCAACAGGTTGTCGCCGGTCGCGATCAAATCGTTACCCAAGAACACCATCCCGTGCGCGCCGCTCTTGGGGAATTCAGAAAACAGCGTCGCCTTGTCGGCCCGGCCGTCGTCGTCGGTGTCGTGCAGAATCTTCACATACCCGCGACCGGCGACGACGACGCGGCCATGCGAATCAATCGTCATCGAGTAGATATCGTGCGCGAGATCATCGCCGGCGTAGAGCGAGACCTCGAAGCCTTCTGGCGCACGGATGCCGACATCTTCGGCGTGCAAGTCCCAGGGCGCCGCGAAGCCGGCAAGCGGCAAGATTGCGAGCGCTGCGGATAAGAAGTTCCTCATCGAGCCGCCTCCGTGAAAAGGCCCCTAACCGTTTCATCTTAGCTTTCCGTGCGGGTCGTCTCAATGCAATCCGCACACTCGACGGCCTTGGAAGACCGTCGTACATGACCGCCGGCGCTTGCGAAGGGCTGCGGCGTCAGCTATACTTCTTGGAGTTAGGGATTTGCGGCCGCTTGCAGCCTTTATCTGCTAAAGAGCCATCACAACTGAATCGACGCCTCGCCGCGGCAGCTTCCTAACCATGAACGCCCGCGGTTTTTTTGTGCGCTACCTTTCAGGATGTGAACGAAGATGATGACGAAAGAACAAACCGAAGAGCTGAACAAGGATGATCACTCCGCCGCGGACGATGCCGCCGGTGATTTGAAGTTGGCGGGGCCGTCGACGTTGGCGATTCACGCGGGCGAAGCGCGGCAGAAGCTGGCCGATTCGATCACCGACCCGATCATCGCCGCTTCGACCTACACGTTCGCCAATACCGATGCGGTCATTCGCT
>CALBTA010000446.1 GCA_937967755.1 uncultured Planctomycetaceae bacterium
CCACGCAAATCGCCCTTTATTTCAGCAATACGGGCGTCTTCGGCGGAACGCCCGATGTCACGCTCACCAACGTCGTTCCGAATTTCAATAACAACGTTTACGAGCTGGGTGGCGAATTTGACGCTCAGTTCGTGCGCATGGAAGTGCAACGTCCGTCGGGAGGAAACGTTGGCGGCGCGGAAGCCCAGTTTTTCGGCCCGGCGACGCTGCAGCCGTTGGACAATCCAACCATCGTCAACTCATCACCGGCGTTCAGCCCAGCTTTCGACGTCAGCCTTGCACTCGATGGCGATCCCTTCACCGACTACGCGTCGGCGGGCCAAGGCAACAATACGTTCATCGACTTCGACTTTGGCGCTCCGACACTTTTGGCAGAAGTTGAATACACCGATCGAACGTCCTCGGCCGTTCCGCAGGGTTCAGGCGGGGGCGGCTCGGCCGACAATGTTCAACTATTCGACCTGATTTTCAGTATGGACGGTATCTTCGGAAACGCGGATGATACGACCGTTCGGTACCAAAGCCCTGAATTTGCCGAAACCCAATTGCTTTCAATTAACAATGGCGACGGCATCGTGGCACAATTCTTGCGTTTCGACGTGGTTCAGACGCCCGGCGCGAATCCCGGTGCGGGCGAGTTTCAATTCTTTGGAACTGTCGTCCCCGAACCCACGAGCATTGCCATCTGGTCGCTCATCGGCCTGGGCCTAGCTGGCTTTGGCTGGCGGCGAATCCGCCGCAAGAAGTTGAAATATGCCCCGAGTGGAGCTTGAAGAGAACTTTCCTAGTTTACCAAATGAGGCTGCAGGGGCTCGAACCCTGGACCTACGGATTAAAAGTCCGTTGCTCTACCAACTGAGCTACAGCCTCGGGCGGGAGACAGTTCTTCCCCCGCGAAAAATAAGGGGCGACCGGTGCGTGGACACCGGCTGCCCCAACAGCCCCAAGCTGTAGCGAGCAAGGTGCTGTCTTACCCGAACATCGTAGCGGTGCTACCCGGTTTCAACAACCGGCGGGTTGCTTCGACGCGAGCAGGTTTTCCCATCGCCCTTTTGGCGAAAATCACACGGTGACTAGGTTTCAGAAATCTCACGAATTCTGCTACAGGTGCTGGCAGAGCATTCCCAGCAGCGGGTGATTCTTCGCATTTATCTAACGCGAAATTCACTCGCGATCCGAAGAATCATGAATACCGAAACTTGGGGGAATGCCCGCGCCGCGAGGACGCGCTAGTAAATGTATGCCCGGCCAAAATTTGACCTGCGCCCGGTGATGGAATCGCTGGCCGCGACGGCGCTGATCATCGGCACCAGCGTTGTGGTGATAGTCGATGGGGTTTTGCTGCGGAACGAGGTTCGTGAAAACTCGCTGACCGAGTTCTTGCAAGCGGCGCTGCTGCTGCTGGCATGCGCAGCGTTCGCGAAGGCTGCACACCGCTCGCCGAAACTATCCTTTGTGCCAATCTTGTTGGCTGGCGTCTGTGCGTGCGCGGTGGTGCGCGAATCGGATGCCCACTTCGATCACATCTGGCACGGTTTCTGGAGAGTTCCCGCGGTGCTGGTCGCGGGTGTGACCGTTTACTTGCTGATTCGCCACCGCGGCATCTGGCGGGCTTCGCTGGCCAGCTATCTTTCCACCCGGTCGTTCACGTTCGCTTCCATCGGGTTCGCCGTGACGCTGTTGTTCAGCCGCATCTTCGGCACGGGCCGGTTTTGGAAAGCATTGTTGCCGCAGGAGTCCGGCATCATCACCAAAACGATCGTGCAAGAAGGTTTGGAATTGCTTGGCTGCACGCTGATCGCCGTTAGTGCTGCTTCGCTGCTGGCGGACGTCGCATCTCAAACGGCTGTGGGCAAAGATGAATCGGACCAAAGAGGCACCCCGCCCGAGCCGGTAATTCTTCCCTTCCCGGATCAGGGTGAAGGCGAAGATTTAGGCGAATACGTTGCCCCGCGGCGTCGTGCGGCTTAGGGCTATCGACGTACTTGAATCCCGCTACTGCGTTTGCTCGACGGCCTTGGAAGACGGTCGTACCTACGTGCCCAACAGTTCCCGTAGGTGAATCTCCACGCACTCGGCCAGCTTCGCCGGGTTGTAGCCACCTTCCAACACGCTGACCAGTCGCCCCTGGCAATGCTGTGCGGCGATTGCTTTGACTAATTGCGTGAGTGTTTGAAAATGCTCGCTCTCCAGGCCGAGTGAACCAACAGGATCGGCGGCGTGGGCGTCGAAGCCGGCACTAAGCAGCACCAGTTGTGGTTGCATCTTATCGGCGAACTTCGTCAGTTCGGTTTCGAAGTGCAGCAGATAGTCGCCGGCATCCGTTCCGAATTGCACGGGCAAGTTGAGCGTAGTTCCAAGCCCATCGCCCGATCCGGTTTCGTCCTCGTCGCCGGTGCCGGG
>CALBTA010000447.1 GCA_937967755.1 uncultured Planctomycetaceae bacterium
CCGGTTAGAAGTTTTCAGGTTTCGTCGCCGCGAAGACGTGGCGAATGGATCAGGCAGCCGGGGCTTTGAGCCTTCGCTGCTTCAAAGTTCGCCACCCCCAGCCGATGGCCAGCAGGGTGAAGCCGGCGGTCCACATCGCATACGTGGATGGTTCCGGCACGGCGAAGGCGGCTTGTTCGATGGCGTCGACGCCCGCTTCAAACTGCGCGTTGCCGAGATCATTGTTGAACACAATCAGGAACTCTTCCGAGGTGGTGTACTGAGGCGAATCCATTTGCAGCACCAAACCGTACGCTCCAACCGGCGCGCTGCTGGGGAGCGAGAAATCCAAGTGGCGGTGGATCACCCCGTCGTCGCCGGTGGCAACCGTGGGAAAGTTAAATCCGGGATCAAACGTCGTGTTCTCATCCACGGTCACAGTTGGCTGGCCGAAGAAATCGATCATCAGCCCTGGGTTGCCGGCAGCCGAAGTTAGCTGCGTTCCGTCCCAGAAGAACAACTGACGAGTCACGTCAAACCCGACCATGTCTCCGGAGTTGAACGTATTGATTTCCGAATCGAATCCAGGCTCGTCAGTGAACAGCAACGATGGTCCGAAAGGCAGGAAGTCGGATTCGAACAAGGTCTCCGATACGGTAATCTGCCCACCGCTGACGCCGAGTTCCACGTCGCCGGCGTGAACCTGGGCCAGCCCGGTTCGCGCGCCGGCGAGGGACAGGCCCAGGGTAAGAATGACCAATAACGGTCTGAAGTGCTTCATCATGATGTGAACTCCGATTTTGAAAATGCGTTAAGGGTATGAAGGAAATATTTGATGTTCAGAAAACTAAGGAAACAGCTCGCGCCGCCCCCCGGCCTGGGGCGGCAAGGCGAAGTTGTAGCCCGGCTCGTTGTAAACCCACTCGTGTACCTGTTCTTCCGGGATGAATTCGACATGCCCGTCGGCGTACAGGTAGTGGGCACCGGAAAAGTGGCGGTCTGTCTCCACCTCGGCAACGATCTTGTTCCAGACTTTGTCCTTGTCGCGTTTCCAACTGGCAAACCACGTTGGCGAGTGGGTGTGCTCGTTGTATGTCGAAAGCGACAAATTGTCGGACGCCTCGTACGCAATGATCGTCTTGCTGGTTTCCGGCATTTCGTTCAGGTTCAGAATCGAACCAGGGGCCTTGTACGTGACGTAGCCGCTGAGCAGGTAGCTGGTATGGTTCTGATCCAGCTTCTCCTCGCGGCGCGGGTCATCGGGGCAAAGCCGAATCTCGTCCACGTCTTCCAGGAATTCGCTCAGTTGATAAATCCAAGCCTCTTCCACCGAATGCGAGTGCCGGGAGTAAGGGAACTGCCCATCGCGAGCGTTGGCAAAGCCAAGCGTGGCGATACCAACCTGCCGCATATTGCTGGAACAGACCGACCGCCGAGCCGCGGCCCGGGCGGTTTGAATCGCCGGCAACATGAGCAAGACGAGCATCCCGATACAGGCCACAACAATCATCAACTCGACGAGCGTGAACCCGCTGGTTCGGTTTCGCGATGACATTGCGATGCTCTCGGTTTTGGGAAGTATTGGTGAAAATCGTTTACAATGAATCTGGCAGCGGCAACGCGCCGACAGTTGGTCTGGTCGGATCGCAAGCGCCGACGCGCTGCTCGCATGCCAAAATGTTTAAGCAGACGCACGTGGACAGAGAGTCGTCAAACGACCCGTGGCGGACCCCGCGCGCGTTGCGCTGTGAGCCAACCATCAGGCGAATCAGCCGCCGCCGTGCCGCACAAGCGAGTTGTCACGTCGAAAACGTGCGGGCGCTGAACGAGGGTTTGATTCGACCAGGGTTGACGGAGCGCGATGCAAACAAGGCAAGCGCCACCGCGCAGCTCGCCGGACGTTTGGCTAGAAACCAAGTGCGAGCCGCGTGGTGGAGCCTGGAGTTCAGGAAGTGAGACGGAACTTGACCAACTGCAAGCGCAGAAGTCCCCGCGGAGGTGGGCCACCCGAATCGCCCCATTCAGCGCGAAGAGGGGCAACGCGATGAGAATCGCGAGCTGCGGGAGTGAACGATCTAGTTGCTTCAACGCCATTACCGGAAAACCGCCAGAGCCTTTGGGTTGGCACTTCGGCGATCCGACCAAATGCAACTTTATTGCATCTGCGCAGAATGGTCAATAAGCGCGACGTGAATTGTTCAGATTTTCCGCCGATTGGTGCGACCAGTCGTGAAGATGAAATTGCTAGCTGAGGCGCAAAAAAGAACCGGATACCAACGTTGCTGGCACCCGGTTCACCCCCGTGGAAAAGTCTAGTCTTTCTTTGGCTACCGCCGTAGGGTGGGTGGTTGCGGTTCGTCAGCGTGGGCCGCCACCCGGTCGCCAGGGTTGGCTCCGATGACCGGCATGGGGATGGCGTCGATGCTTCCCGGCGGGGAGACGCCGCCATCGGATGTTGGCACATAGCCGCCAATGATGCCGCCGCTGCACTTGCCGCAACTTCCCTTGCCGCAACCCCCTTTGTCGCAACCCTTGCCGCTGGTGCTACGGCAGACAACGTTCGGGTGGCAGACGTAGTAGTCGCAACTGAGCCAGTGGCAACCGGACGACGGAATGCCATGTTCGCAATGCGAAGGCAGGCAGTGCTTGTGTTTCTTCTTCAGCAGCCACAGCAGCGGGTCGTGGTTTTTCTTGTAGCAACAATCGGCCGGCCCGGTGTAGCAGCCGTAGTAGGCGTCGCACGGGTCGCAGCAATCGGGCGGATCGCTGATCCACTCGCCGACGTAGACTTCGCCGCAACCGTTGCCGCAATAGAAGTAGGTGTGCAGCTTGGAGAACAGCGGAACATGTACGCCGCCCCCTTTGCCGCCCTTGCCGCAACCTTTTTGGCAAGCGCCTTTTTGGCAGACGCCTTTCTGTACGCAACCTTTTCCGCCGTCGCAAGCTGCGCTGCTGCCGCACCAGCCATCCCAAACGCGATCGTGGTAGCTGACGTAATGATGGCAACCGGTGGTCATGGAGATCAGGCCGCAACCCAACAGCAGGGCCCAGGTTAAACGCAAGTTCATGGCGACGTCCTTTCGGCAGATTCGACCGCTATCAGTCATGCGATGCCCCCACGAATCGGCAGCACAGACGCAACACCGACTCACTCGCGCCGGCATGTAGAAGGAAATATCGGCCGGACGATCCTCACAATCGAGAAAATCGTTACAATCGGCAGACTTTGCCGCATACTTCCCTCTCCCGTTGGGAGAGGGCAATCAAAGCTATCAACGGTTCGTGACTGCTTCCGACGATCACTCGAATGAACATCCAATCCCTCCACCACATCGCCCGAGTCACTAAAGACCCCGAAGCTTCGGCGCAGTTCTACATCGAAGTGCTCGGTTTCCGCCCGATCGAGCGGCCAAATTTCGACTTTCGCGGGGCCTGGCTGTTGGGTTACGGATTGCAGATTCACATCATCGAAAGCGGTACGCACGACGGCGGGCGGAACGAGAACATTGACTCGCGTTCGAACCATCTGGCCTTCGCAGTCGACGATCACGAGCCGGTACGGCAGCGGTTGAATGAACTTGGCATCAATTACATCGAAAAAGTCAACGCCGGCGGCATCCCGCAGATCTTCTTCCAAGACCCCGATGGGCATCATGTAGAGATTGGGATTTACCCCGAGCACCCTCGGTTGTTGGATGAATAGCCGTGAGGCAACGGCTCGCGGAGTCGCGCTGAACTAATGCTTGCGTCGTTGGAACTTTAGCAACGCCAGCGCCCATAGCCCGGTGAGCAATAGCACCACGCCGAACACGATCAGTCCGCGCAGCGGGTCTTGCAAGAACGCCCCCACGCCAATCAACAACCCCCACGCCAACGCACCGAAGAAGACCAGCCACAGCAGGAGGCGGTTGGAATCGGATTGGTCGTCGATAGGCTTCGTCGGTCTCATTGGTGGCGGCGCGGGTAGGGCGGAGAGGATCGGCGAGCCGCAGGACCCTATGCGGTCGCCCCATAGAACGCGGCTGCTGGCAATCCGGTGCGGGATTGCACTAACTCCACGATAGCGTCAACCTCCCCGTCGGCAAGCGGCGTGACGTACGATTCGGCCGGACGCCGGGCGACGGTGTAGATTTGCACCAACTTCAACTGCCCGCCGACCGCCGTGATTTCGTTCAGCCGGTCGCAGAAGGCGGAAAGTTCTTCGGCTGCCGGCGGCTCGCCGGCAACGTTCATGAACAGCGATTGAATCACCAGCGGCCGGATTTGGGCGGCGGATGTGATGTTATCCAAGACTTGCTGGAACGGAATCTTCGTGCGGTCGATAAGCTGGAAATACTCCGCCGTGCCGGCTTCCAGCTTGGCCCAAATCTCTCCGTTGTTGGCATCCAGAATTTCCAGGCCCCGCTGTACATGCGGGCGGTGGAACATGCTGGCGTTGGTGATCAACACCATCTTCACATCGTCGAGGTCGCAGTTCTGCTTCAACTCGGCACAGCGGCTGATGATCTCGTCAAAGTTCTGATAGGTCGTCGGCTCGCCGTCGCCGCTGAAGGCAATGTCGTTCAATCTTTGTAGGGCTGGCGGCGTGCCTTGTATTTTGGCGGTCGCCCAGATCTCTCCGCTGGTCACCATCGCCAGCATCGCATCCAATTCGCCCAACAGCCCATCCATCTCGACAAACCGGGTTTCGCTGGTGGTTGTGCGGTCGACCTGACAATAGATGCAATCAAAGTTGCAAACCTTGTCGGGGTTCAGATTCACCCCAATCGAAAGCCCGCGGCTCCGCCGGCTGAGGACCGGGTAAACAAAACGGTTCGCCTCGAACGACCGCTGGTGCTGGGTGTGAAGTTGGTGCGTGGTCATCTAGTGAAACCTCGTTCCCACGCTCCGCGTGGGAACGCAATGCTGCGACGCTCTGCGTCGTGGAAGCTCGTACGAGCCGCAAGCCGCGGAGCGGCCTTGATGCCGTTTCCACGCGGAGCGTGGAAACGAGTGATCGGATGTAATTATAGGCACCGATGCCGACTCAGTCTTGCGCCACTTTCAACACCGAACCATAGGCGTACAGAACGGGAGGTGACGCATCACGACGGCGCTGGCGCAGTCGCAAGCGAAC
>CALBTA010000448.1 GCA_937967755.1 uncultured Planctomycetaceae bacterium
CCCCCCGCAGCGGCATAGCCGCGCGCACCGCCCCCCCCCCGTGGGGGGGGCGCGGGGTGAGGGCAATCCGATACCTGTCTCACTTCTCAAGTTTTCCAACCCGTAAACCCTCTCCCGGAGGGAGAGGGAATCAGGTGAATCATGAATACCACAACACCCACGACCAACCGCGAAACCTACCAACAACAACTCCGCCGCATCGCTCAGGCGATGGCGACTGCTCGCAGTTCGGATGTCTACGCCGACTTGGAACCGGGCAGCCAGCCGGAGATGTTGAAATTGTTTGTCGATGGAAATCTCGACAAGCGGCTGGACAAACTCGACAAGGGCTTGGAGTTGGTCAAAGAGGCGTTGGGCGACGACTTCGAGCCGCTGGCCATCGAATTCATCAAGGCCCTGCCGATGGGTGCCTACGATAGCGGGCAGTACGACGGCGAAAAGTTCCTCGCTTGGCTGGTCGATCATAAATCGCTTTCGCCCGTGCAACGCGACCACGTCGCGTGCCAACGGGCGCGGAATGCGGTGGAGAACATGGCCCGCAACCAACGCCTGGCTCACGTGCAGTTTCACGATCTGGCGAGCGTCGCCGGCAAGCTGAGCGAGGAGCTTGATTCCAACCCCACGCTGTGGATTCACTTGAACCCGATCCGTGTTTGGGCTCGGTTCGAAACGGGCGCGCTGTTGGATGAAGAATCGGACGAGCCATCGGACGTGATCTTCTTCGCCGTGGGCAAAGACATCACGACCGCCGTGCTCGAAACGGAAGGCCGCCAAATGATCGAGGAACTGGCGTCGCTGCAACCGGTCAGCCTGGCGAGTTGGGCGGCCCTTTCCGAAGACGCCGAACGCGACGAACTGATCGAACTTGGCGCCGAGCTCGCCGAGATGGTTTGTGTGTCGTGCTTGTAACCAGTAGGCCGGGTTTGTAACCCGGCCGTTACACAACACGCTGCGTCCTCGACGGGTTACAAACCCGTCCCACGAACAGAAAATGTCCACCGCATCCACCATCCCGCGCCGCGGTCTGAAACGTGCCACGCCGCCACGCGGCGCGCTGTGGAACTTCGCCAGCCGCTACCGCTGGCGGATCGGGCTGACGTACGCGCTGTTCGTGTTGGAGAATGTGCTGCGGCTGGCGCAGCCGCTGCTGATCGGCTGGGCGATCAACGATCTGCTGCAATCTTCATGGTTCGGCCTGGCCATCTTCGCCGTCGGTCAGGCGTTGCACATGGGCATTCGTGTTGCCCGGCAGATGTACGACACCAGGGCATTTACCGGCATTTACAGCGAAAAGGCCAGCCATTTGGTGCTCGGGCAGCGGGAAGAAAACATTGATGTTTCGACCGTGGCCGCCCGCAGCGCGATGGCCCGCGACTTCGTGGAATTCTTTGAGCGGCACGTGCCGATTGTGATTCAATCGTTGTTCTCACTCGTAGGAGCCGTGTTGCTGCTTGCCTATTACGACAGCGTGTTGGTGCTGTACTGCGCCGCGCTGATCGTTCCGGCGATGATCTTGAACTTTGTCTTCGGGCGGAAGTCGCTCCGGCTTTCGGGACTGCTGCACGATCAGTTGGAGCGCGAAGTCGAAGTCATCCGCCAACCAACCCGACAGGGCGTTGACGATCATTACAGCGCCGTCGCCCGGTGGCGGATCAAACTTTCCGACAACGAAGCCTTAACGATGGGGCTAATGGAAACATTCGTCCTGCTACTAATGATCGCGGCGCTCTTTCGCTTCTGCACGCTACCCGGCGCGGCAGCCGGCGACATCTTCGCGGTGTTCCGTTACGTGCTGCTATTCATCACGGCGCTCGACCGCGTACCGATGCTGGTGAATCAGTTCAGCCGCCTGCGGGACATTGGCACAAGAATGAACAATAGTCAGGTCGCGACGCGACGCGGTGTGTGACAAGGTGAGTGGGTGAGTGATCAGTTCGTGCGCGGGGTTGGTTTGTCGATCAGGAAACTCTTGGTCCAGCCGCATTTCTTGCACTTTAGGTCAATCGCTTTGCGCATATTGACCGCGATGAACGAAAGGACGATGGCAGGCGCTGAAACGATTAGTAATGCGATGATCCCGCTGACCGGTCCCCGTGGGATGACAACGGTTTCAGATGTGTGATACATCAGCAGGATCGCGCCAGCCCACGGTATCACCGACAGCAGCCCCACCCAAATCAGCAGCACCGCCTTGCGTTGCATCCTGCGCGGTGGCCTTATGCGGTTGAACTGCCATCCACACTTTGGGCAATCATCGGGCAGATCCTGAATCAGCATTACAGCTCACCTTGTCACCCACTCACCTTGTCACGGATTATCCGCCTCAGCATCGGTCTCATCGAAGTGGGCTTCCGGCTCGTGCGCTCCGGTTGGGACCCGCACAGAGTCGACCAACTTCTGCACATGGGGCGGCGGGGCGGAGGTTAGCCGCGAGACGGTCATCATCGTCACCATGTTCAACAGGCAACCGAGCGTGCCGATGCCTTCGGGCAGAATTCCGAACAGGTAGTACTGCGGCGGCAAAATGGGCGTCGCCGTGCCGAGAATCTTGTCGCTCTTGGCCAGAATGATGTAGATCGCCGTGAACGTAATGCCGACGATCATTCCCGCGACTGCCCCTTCGCGGTTGGCCCGCTTGTCGAAGATACCCAGTAGAATGACCGGGAAGAAACTGGCCGCCGCCAGGCCGAATGCGAAGGCGACCGTCGCCGCGACGTAGTCGGGCGGATTGATGCCGAAGTAGCCGGCAACGATGATCCCAAAAATGATCATCAGCCGGCCAACCAACAGCCGACGGGCTTCGGGCGCTTTCGGTTCGATGAAGTGAATATACAAGTCGTGAGCCATCGAACTGGAAATCACCAGCAGCAAACCGGCCGCCGTACTGAGGGCCGCGGCCAGCCCGCCGGTGGCGACCAACGCGATTACCCAACCGGGCAAGCCGGCGACTTCCGGCGTGGAAAGGACGATGGTGTCGGGGTCGATGCGGGCTTCGGCAAAGCCTTTTGATTTGCGACTTTCGCGGGCGAACGAATCGCCAAGCTGTATCACTCCGTCGCCGTCGCGGTCGTTAATGATCAGGTTGCCATCGGCCTGCATCTTCTCGGCCCAGTCGAGCGACACGCCCAGGCCGCTGGTCAGCGCGACCACTTCTTGGCCGTCTACCTGCCTGCCTTCGCCGATTTCGGCACCGTCGAGCAAGCGTAGCAGTTCGAATCGCAATTCCTGTTTCAACGTTGCTTCGTCGTCTTCGGCGGCAGGCGCAGCGGCCACGACCGAATCGAGTTTAATCACTCCGTTTTCGTCCCTGTCGTTGAACGCGACGAGGTTGGTCTTCTGCCACGTGCTAGCCCAGCGAATCTGATTGCCGTCGGTATCGCGCAGGTAATATTGGAAGTCGGTTTTGCGGCTACCCCCTTCGGCGTCCGACTTTGCCTGTGCGGCGCGGGCGTCGGCCACGGCGGCGATGGAAGCGGCGTCGTCCGTTCCGTCGAATTCGTACGTTGTAGTAACTGCCTCCCCATCTTCGGAGACCGTGACCTCGATCCGTTCGACTTTGGCCCCGTCGAGATTCGCCAACATGTTGTAGCGGGAGAACATCGCAAGAGACGGTGCCGTTGTGTAAAGAATAGCGATGCACAACAGCGCCCAACCGGCGCTGAACCGTGCCGCGCGCACGCTGCCGACGGTATAAAAGCGCACGATCACATGCGGCAACCCGGCGGTGCCCGCCATCAGCGCAAACGTATAGCACAACACATTCAGCCGAGAAAACGAAGAGAACGGCTGCGTGTAATCGGCGAAGCCCAGCCGCTCGTGCGAGCCGTTCAACTCCGCGGCGATGTCGCTGGTCAGCACGCCCAATTGCGGTAGCGGGTTACCTGTTAACTGCTGGCTGAGGGCAAACGCGGGAATGAGAAACGCCAGAATCAGAACGAAATACTGCACCACTTGGGTCCAAGTAATTCCTTTCATGCCCCCGAGCACGGCGAAGAACGCGACGATCACCATACCGACAACGACTCCCTGCCAAACCTCCACCTGCAAGAAGCGGCTGAACACGATGCCGACGCCGCGCATCTGTCCGGCGACGTAAGTCAGTGAGACGAAGATCGCGCACATCGCTGCGACGATGCGGGCCGTTTCGCTGTAGTAGCGCTCGCCGACGAAGTCGGGCACGGTGTATTTGCCGAACTTCCGCAAGTAAGGGGCGAGCAGCAAGGCCAGCAGCACGTATCCGCCCGTCCAGCCCATCAGGAAGACGCTGCCATCGCTGCCGTAGCTGCTGATCAACCCCGCCATGCCCATGAACGAGGCGGCGCTCATCCAGTCGGCCGCGGTCGCCGCGCCGTTGGCGACCGCCGGAACGCCTTGCCCCGCCACGTAGAACCCTTTCGACTCGGCGACGCGGCTGTACCAGCCGATAAACAGGTACAGCATAAAT
>CALBTA010000449.1 GCA_937967755.1 uncultured Planctomycetaceae bacterium
TTTCGGCCGGTTGTCGCTGTGCTTTGCTGACCATCGCCAGAGTTTCCTAATACTTAGTTCACCGCAGCGGCTTGTTTGCCGGCGGACTGTTTCGCGCGCTCCACAATGCTATCCAGTGCCGACTTGGTCACCAGCATTTTTGATGGCGCCAGTACGGCCAAGGCGTTCAATTGATCCGCCGCGGAAACGGTGATGCCTTCAATATTGCGGGCCGATTTGTACACGTTCACGTCGTGCTCACCCGTTGTCAAAAGCGTCGTCGTTCCTGCCAGCCCCAGCGCCGCCAACACACCGACCATCTCGCTGGTCTTCGGCTCGCTCATTTGCAGATCGTCGATAATGACGAGCTGGCTGTCTTGAATCTTGCTGGCAATTGCCATGCGGGTCGCCGCCCGCACTGCCTTGCGTGGAAGCCGATAGCTGTAATCCCGGGGGCGAATGGCGAAAATGTGCCCGCCACCACGACGGATACCGCTGCGCTTACTTCCCGCCCGGGCGTTGCCTGTCCCTTTTTGGCGGTACATCTTTTTAGTCGTGCCGGAAACTTCAGCGCGCGACTTCGTGCGGTGCGTTCCCTGCCGGCGGTTCGCCTGATACATGACCACCACGTCGTGCATCAACTGCTTGCTGATTTTGGGCGCAAGGGCGTCGATGTCGATTTCATAAGAACCGACTTCAGCGCCGCTGCGGTCGTGAATGGGTAGGGTTGTCATTTGTTTATCACGTCAAAAACAAAAGGCCGCAACCAACGGCCAAACAGTATCAACCTACATGATTCGACTGGGCGATCACCAACATGCCGCCGTTAGGCCCCGGCACGGCACCTTTGATCAGCAACAGGTTGTTCTCAGGATCGACACGCACAACCTCCAGGTTGCGAACGGTCACCTGGGCGTTGCCGTATTGGCCGGCCATTCGCTTGCCCTTGAACGTTCGGCTGGGGTACGCGCTGCAGCCCGTACCACCTGCGTGGCGATGCACTTTTTTCACGCCATGCGACGCCCGCTGCCCGGCAAAGTTATGACGCTTCATCACGCCCGCAAAGCCGCGCCCTTTGCTTGTGCCGGTAACGTCGATCTTTTGAATCTTGTCGTTGGTCTTCAGCCGCTTCGGGTGGCGTTTTTCCTTGCGGGCCTTGTCAGCCTCTTCCTCTTCCGCCTTCAGCCGCTCCGCCCGTTCTTCGGCCGACTCAAACAACTCGACAAGGCGAATTTCCTGCCCTACTTCGTACCCGTTTGCTTCTCCGCGCAATTCACGGATGAACCGCTGCGGCTCGGTGCCTGGCTTGGGCGGGGCTTCGATGCCCGCGGCCGCCCGGCTTTTCGAACGCTTGCTGGTAATGGAAGCAACGTGACCGCGTTCACTGCGATTTGCGAGGCGGCGGGGCTTGTCAAGAAAGCCCAACTGCACCGCTTCATAGCCGTCCTTTTCCTGTGTACGAACTTGCAACACATGGCAAGGCCCAGCCTGAACGACCGTTACCGGAATGACGTTACCCGTCTCGTCGTAAATTTGCGTCATCCCGACCTTCCGGCCGAGTATTCCTTTAGCCATCGCTATATTCCTGCGGTCTGTCGCCTGCGGGACACAAGAGAACGAACTGAATTCGCCTGATGGTTACCCGCCCGGCTTCCGATGCATGCGGTTATTCCCTCTCCCTCTTGGGAGAGGGCTAGGGTGAGGGGTATTGGTGGTGTGGGTTTCTTATTTAGTAGATGCCTTAATCTTGATATCCACGCCCGCCGGTAAGCTGAGCTTGTTCAATGCCTCAATCGTTTTGGCGGTCGCCTGTACGATATCAATTACCCTTTTATGGGTGCGAATCTCGAATTGTTGCCGGGCCTTCTTATCAACATGCGGACCGGAAAGCACGGTGTACCGTTCAATCCGCGTCGGCAACGGAATCGGCCCGTGCACTTCGGAGTGTGTCCGCTTGGCCGTATCAACAATCTCAGCCGCCGACTGATCAAGCACACTGTGATCGTAGGCTTCCATGCGGATTCGGATGACTTCGCTTGCTGCCACGATCAGTTGTCCCTACGGTTCAACGACTTTGGTGCGACCCAAACGGAGTGGGCGCAATCTCACGGCCACCTCCCCAATGTCGTGGAAGTTACCGTAAGGGGAAACCAACAAATTTAAGCCTGCTCTAAAATTCCGTCAACACCGGGTGAGACCCATTCGCCGGCGAATTTACAACTCGAACGTCCCTTCCGGTGCCGGGGCGTATTCCAGCGGTTCCATGCTGAAGGCGGCCAGGCCTTTGCTCAAGCTGCGGGAGGCTCCCGAGTAACCGAACAGTTCGGCCATTGGGGCTTGGGCTTCGATCTGGCTGATGTCGCCGAAGTTATCGGTCTGCGAAATGATCGCCCGGCGTTGTTGCAAGTCGCCAATAATATCGCCCAGTGCCTCTTCCGGCGTGGTGATTTGCAGCCGCATGATCGGCTCCAGCAACACCGGCCCCCCTTCGCGAAGTCCCTTCTCAAAGGCGTCGCTGGCGGCGATGGTGAAGGCGACTTCGTTCGTACCGGTTTCGGCCATTTCGCCCCCTAGCACGGTGATTTTCAGGTTCATTAGCGGAAATCCACCCAGAATGCCACCACCCTGACCGCTGATGCGGAGTTCCTCAACCGCCGCGGCGAGCAGCTCCGCCGGCAGCGTATCGGGCGGGCAGGCGTCGACGACCGTAACCGCTTCTTCCCCGTCGGCGAACGGTTCGATGCGGATCTTTACCTTGGCGAAAAGTTGCTCGCCGCCGACCACCCGATGGCACTCACCGGTCACCTCAACCGCCTGGGCGATAGTCTCCCGCAGGCTGACCCGCGGCTTGTGAACCTTCACATTCAAATTGAAATCCCGCACCAGCCGGTGCTCGATCACTTCCAGGTGCAGCTCACCCATCCCGCTGATGATGGTCTGGCCTTCGTTCTCGCGGACGCGGAATGTCGGATCCTGTTTTTTGAGCATCTCCAGCGTTTCCGACAGTTTCTTGCGGTCCTCGGTCGTTTCCGGCTCGATGGCCATCGAAATCACCGTCTCGGGAAACTGAATCGGTGCCAGCACAATCGGGTGAGCGGGATCGCACAGCGTGTCGCCGGTGATTGAAAACCGTGGACCGATCAGCCCGACGATATCGCCCGCTTCGACGAGCGGAATCTGGCCGTCACGTTCCTTCTTCGTCGCGTGAATTTGCCACAACTGAGAGACGTTCTCCTTTTTATCGCGCGTCGGGTTCGACGACCGGCTATTGGCTTTCAACTGACCGGAATAAACCCGCACCCAGTAAAAATCGCCTGTTTTCGCCGGCAAAATCTTGAAGACCAGCCCACAGAACGGCTCTTTCGCATAGGGCTTGCGGCTGACCGGAGCGTATTTTTTGAACGGGTTGATCCCTTCGACAGGCGTGGGGTCGGCGGGGCTGGGGAGATAATGCATCACTCCATCCAACACCGGCTGCACGCCAATTCCGTGCAATGCCGTGCCGCACAGCACGGGCTGAATTTGCATCGCCAGCGTCGCTTCGCGAATGACCTTCCGAATCAGCGCGGCGGGGATTTCCTCTTCCGCCATCGCCAGCGTCATCATCTCGTCGCTATAGTCGTACAGTTTCTCCAGCATCGCCATCCGGCGAAGCTCGGCGTCGTCCCGCATTTCGTCAGGAATCTCGCCCACGACAATCCGCTTTCCCTCGTCCTCAGGCGGGAAGGTCAGCATCTTCATTTCGATCAGATCAATGATCCCGGTCAACGGGTCGCGGCTGTGCGACGGGCCTTGTCCAACCGGAATTTGCAGCACGATCGGGTTGGAGTGCAGTAGCCGCTTTTCGATTTGCTCCAGAGTGCGTTCAAAATCGGCCCCTTCGCGGTCCATCTTGTTGATGAACGCCATCCGCGGCACGCCATATTTGTTCGCTTGCCGCCAGACCGTCTCGCTCTGCGCCTCGACCCCTTCGCGAGCGCTGAAGACGACCACCGCGCCGTCGAGCACCCGCAGGCAGCGTTCGACCTCGGCTGTGAAGTCGACGTGGCCAGGCGTATCGAGCAGGTTGATATGCACATCCTTCCACGGAAACGTGACACAGGCCGAGTAAATCGTGATCCCGCGTTCTTGCTCTTCCGCGTCTTCATCCGTTTCGGTCGTGCCCTGATCAACCCCGCCCGCTTTGTGCTTCGCCCCGCTGTAAAACAACATCTTCTCCGTCATCGTCGTCTTGCCGGCGTCGATGTGGGCGATGATGCCGATATTGCGAATATCTTCTAACTTCCGAGCCATGATCGAATTCTCTGCACGTTGTGAAACCACGAATTATAGACATCGAACCCATCCTTGGGAGAGACCGCGTCTCCCTCTCCCTCTGGGAGAGGGCCGGGGTGAGGGCTGTCACGCGTTCCGAAACGAGTGGCCGAGTTGCGGGTTAATTCACACGCTGGGCAATCAACTTCCGCGGTTCGCACGCCGCCTCGGCAACCTCAATCGCCTCGGCGATCATTGCAGCCGCCGCGTCCCGCCCTTTGTCGCCCGCGAACATCCGCACCAGCGGTTGCCCCGCTTCCACCTCGTCGCCGATGCGGACCAGCATTTCCAACCCCACGCGATGGTCAATCTTGTCGGTTCCGTTGCGGCTGCCGCGATGTTCTATGATCGCTTCGCCGAGTTGTTGCGTGTTGATCGAGTGGATGTGTCCGTTTGTATTCGCGCGAATCTCTTGCGAAGCCGCGAGCGGCGAGAGTTTCGACAAACTGCCTCCCTGTGCCGCTACCATTTGCTCGAACTTTTCGTAGGCGTTTCCGGAATCGATCTGTGCTTCGAGCGATTTCAACTTCTCGTTGCGATCCGCGTCTTCCCGTGTGAGACACAAAATTTCCGCTCCCAGTTCGAGCGTCAGTTCGGTCAAATCCGCCGGGCCTTCTCCCCGTAGCGTGTCGATGGACTCT
>CALBTA010000450.1 GCA_937967755.1 uncultured Planctomycetaceae bacterium
ACGCCGCACCTCGACCGGCTGGCCGAGCAGGGGTGGCGGTTTACTGATTGCTATGCGGCGGCGCCGGTCTGTTCGTCGTCGCGGGCGGGGATGCTGACGGGGCGAACGCCTTCACGCGTGGGCGTTTACAATTGGATTCCCGGTGGCAACATCATGCACTTGCCTGAATCGGAAATCACCATCGCGCATTTGCTGAAGCAGGCGGGTTACGATACGGCGGTGGTCGGCAAGTGGCATTGCAACGGCAAGTTCAATTCCGATCAGCAGCCGCAGCCAGGCGATGCCGGGTTCGACCATTGGTTCGCCACGCAGAACAACGCGGCACCTTCACACCGCAACCCGCGGAACTTTGTCCGCAACGGAAAGCCGGTCGGCGCAACGGAGGGATTTAGCTGCCACGTGGTCGCCGAAGAGGGTATCGGATGGCTCAAGTCGCGCGACGATCAGGACAAGCCGTTCTTCCTACACGTCTGTTTCCACGAACCGCACGAACCAATCGCTTCGCCCGATGCAATGGTCAAACGCTACGCCGACGGCGGCGCGACCAAGAAGGGCGAAGCGCTGTATTACGCGAATGTGGAAAACCTCGACGCGGCGGTCGGCAAACTGATCGCCGCGCTCGACGAGATGAAACTGGCCGACAACACGCCGGTGTTTTTCACTTCCGACAACGGGCCGGAAACGCTCAACCGTTACGGCGGAGCCTGGCGAAGCCACGGCGTGCCTGGTCCGCTGCGGGGGATGAAGCTGTGGATGTACGACGGCGGCATCCGTGTCGCCGGCATCATGCGGTTTCCCGGTCACACCACCGCGGGCGAGGAGCCGAAGACCGCGATCGCGTCGCTTGATCTGCTGCCGACGTTCTGCGAACTGGCGGGTGTGAACGTCCCTAAGGACCGCGCGCTCGACGGGGCGAGCATTACGCCGTTGTTTAAGGGCGAGCCGCTGAAGCGCGAGCAGCCGCTGTTTTGGCACTATTACAACGCCCTGGGCGAGCCGAAGCTGGCGATGCGAGACGGCGACTGGATGATCGTCGCCACGGTTTCGCAAGGCCGCGGCGGCGGAGCGGGCGGCGGGTTCAAACCGGCGATGATGCCGGTCATCAAAGAAGCCCAGCCCAAGGAATTTGAACTGTACAACTTGGCCGAAGACCGATCACAGGAAAACGATCTATCAAAAAGCCAGCCGGAACGAACCACCGCGATGGCCAAACAGATCACCTGCATCTGGAAAGAAGTGCAAGCCGAAGGCCCCGATTGGCGGGAAGCGAAACCTTAGTCGCATGCGTACTGTTGTGGCGGTACTGTTGTGGCTCTCTGCTACCTACATTCTAATGTACCAATGAGTTGAATTTGGACCATGTACCTAGGGAAGAGCCGCCATGGCAGAAGCTGATGAACGAAGAGAATTGAGTTTTGCGAACCTGGATGAAGTGACCGCGGAGATCGAACGGCTGGCCGCTGGCGAAGTTCGGACGACGGGCAATCACTCGTTCGGGCAGATAATCAATCACCTCGCGCTCAGCCAGGATACGTCTTCCGGCCGGGCGACGGCTCCGCCTCCTCCGTTTATGATGCGGTTAATGATGCCATTGATGCGGCGGATGGTGATCAACCCGAAGCCGCTGAAGCCCGGGGTGAAATTGCCTTCGGCGAGCGAGTCGTTCTTTTGGCCCGACAAAGAGTTCGAAGTGCCGGCCGCCATCGCCGACTTCAAAGAATCGGTTGCGTACTACAAGGCGAATGGCCCGCTGGAGAAGCACCCCTTCTTCGGAAAGTTGTCGAAGGAAGAATGCGACCAACTCAACTGCCGCCACGCGGCCCTGCACCTTAGCTTCGTGCATCCCGCCTGAAATTCCGGCTTGATATGAGTAACAACCTCGACAGGGCGCGGCAAAAGGCGAAGAAGCTGGGCGTGCCGAAAATCCGCCGGCATCTGCTGATGTGCGTCGATAAGAAGGAAGCCGATTGCGCCAGCGCGGGTGAGATGTCAGGTGCGTGGAAATACCTGTCGAAGCGCATCAAGGAATTGAAGCTGGAGAAAACGCACGGAGTGTACCGAACGGCAACGCGCTGCCTGGACGTTTGCAAAGGGGGCCCGATTCTGGTCGTTTACCCCGACGGCGTTTGGTATGGCGGCTGCGACCCCCAGGGGCTGGAGCGTATCATTCAACAGCACCTGATCGGCGGGCAAGTCGTTGACGACCTGGTGATAGCCGGGTGCGATGCCATGCGGGAGTGAGGGCGCCCGATCATTCGTCCTCGAATTTCCGCTGCAAAACTTCAAGCTTTTCTTCGGCTTCTTCTTCGCTGATTTCACCATTCTCGAGGGCCGATTCGATTCGCGCTTCGGCTTCGGCGAATTCAATCTCCCGCCACATCGCTTTGGCGTCTTCTTCGGAAATCGCTCCGTTTTCGACGGCACCCTCAAGCCACGGTCCAAGCTTTTCCTTCTTGATCGCTTCCCATTTCTTCCAAGCGTCCTCTTCGCTGATGTCCCCTTCCTCGACTGCATGGTGCAGCTTCTCGCCGACTGCTTCAACATAGGCTTCGAACTTTTCGGCTTCGTCGTGCTCGTCGCGGTCTTCGTCTTCATCTTGATCGACTTCCAGTTCGACCGCCTTCCACTTCGCCTTGGCTTCCGCTTCCGTAAGCTTGCCTGCGGCAACGGCTTGCTTTAGCTTCTGGGCAACCTCTTCCAGGTACTCGGCCTTCTCGTGGTGTTGTTCATCTTCTTCGTCGTATTCTTCTTCGTACTCTTCATCTTCGTAATCTTCCTCTTCTTCCTCGACCGCATCGTGCAGCGCTTCCATCATGATGGCCGCCTGCTCAAGCGTCAGTTCCCCTTCGGCGACCAACTCGCCGAGGCGGCGTTGAATGTGTTCAAAGTCTTGCGCGTCAGCGCCGCTGCCAATGAGCAGCACCAATGCGCAAGCCAAACTGCCCAAACGACAAAGCCAGCGCGCTACACTATTCACTGTGAATCGAATCATCTGAACTCTCCCTTTGTGTGTTCCTGTTGGATGGTTGTTTGTGCCTCAATTCAACTTCCGCAAGCTCCAGCAGCAACAAGATAGCGGAAAGGGTTAACGATGTCTATTTCGCGGCTAGAACGCATAAGTCGTGTTGCCTGTTCTACTTCAAAGGCGAGAACTCCAAGGCTTTCAAATAGGTCCGCTGCGCTGGATTGGACAACAAACTGTCCTCGTCCCGCCAACTAGGGTCAGCAAGCAACGCCTTCCAATTCGCCTCCGCCCGTTCGCGGCTTGCATGGTGAAGGAGGTAGATCAACGTTCGGTCCGCCTCGGGGCGATCGAAGGCGGTCCAATAGCCGACATTGTTAATGTCATGCTTCTGAAACAGCTTCGTGGTTTGTTCGCGAAAGTGCTCGTTCAGTGCGGCCAGCTTTCCCTCGGCGCTCTTGCACATTCGCAGTTCGTAGATGCCGCCGGGCTTTTCGATGTCGCCCCTGGCAGCATCCGAGTAGTCGGTGGCGTTCATGAATATGCTCGTCGGCCGCCCGGACAGCAAGCCCTTGAACTGCGGTTGGTCGAGCACTCGCTTCCACCGGCGGTCGTCAGAGAACTTCGTCCAGTTGCGCCAGGCTTCATAGCGCGATGGGTGCTGCAAGATGTACACAAACGTCTTGCGGCTAGCGGGCGGGTCGGTTGGCAGCCAGTAACCGACTGGCTGCATGTTGTGCTCCCGGAACAGCGGATCGGTATGTTCGCGAAACCGCTTCACCAAATTCGGCAAGCCGCCGTCGCTGGCAATGTAAATTCGCAGTTCGTATATTGGCCCTTCCGTCAGCCGCTGATCCGGCGCGATGGTGGGCTTGGGCGGCGGTGCGTCCTTACCCGGTTCAAGGCCCAGCGCCACTTCAAGCGGCGCATGGAACACCCAGGCCATGTTGTCAGAGACCTTGTTACTACTGTCGTGCCCGCCAACGTAGAGATCGCCATCGCCGAAAGGGGAAAGGCAAAACGCCCGGGGCGAGACGAGCACTTGCTTGCCGGGCCTCCAGCGGTTATTCACTTCTTGGACGGCGTAGCTGCCATCCGCCGAGCGCACCGCGTACATCGCACCCGCGTACAGGGCGCTGCCCTTCCAACGCAGCCGGTCGTTGCCGATGATGTTGCCCTGGAACCCGATGATATGCACCCGCTTGCCCGTTGTGGGGTGGGTAACCGGGTACATCATGTTGTGAGCGCCCAACGTGTACGTCACCTTCACACCGAGCGTTTCACTCATCAGGTCACGCATGTTGGCTTCGTCGTGAACGGTGTAGCCGCCGTTGCCGTCAGGGTCGAGCCGTTTCACTTGACTGATCGAACGTCCACCAGGTGCCCACAACAGCAAGATGGAATCGCCCTTTCCGCCCGGGTTATCGATCGTGGTCAACCCGCGGATGCCGCCAACATCGGTATCGGTATCATCGCCGAAGTTCAGCACTTCGACATACTTCGGCCGCTTGCCATCGACGCGCCGGTAGATCGACCCGCCCACGGAGAACAGCAATGAGCCATTGGCAACCGTGATGCCCAGCGGCCGGGTTTTGAAGCTGCCGTGCGTCAGGAAGGGGAACTCGGTATGGCGGTTCCAACGAATTTTGCCTTGGGCGGATGGGTCGAAAACACCCGTCGCCACGCCCGGGTTGCCTAGAAGCAAAAACAACTGCTCAACGCCGGTAACCTTGTCGCGGTAGACTTCCATATCACGCGGAACCCAACGCACGCCTCCGGCGCTCGATCCGTGGCGAACGAGCGTGTGTGCCCAATCGCCGGTTACATCATCGCGAACCCAAGCCGAGACCGCCCCGCCGCGATCGAAGTTCGCACCGGCAGCCATCACCAGCAAGTTTCGCGGTTTGTTCAGCGGCTTACCATCAGCGTCGCAAGTGAACGTGGCCGACTTCAAGATGTTGCCTTTCATAAACTGCAAGCCGTGGTCGTTGGCGTCGCCCATTTCCAAATCGACTTGCCACTGCCCGCCGGCGGCGCCCAAACGCAACACCTGAGCCGATTGCTTTTGACCGTCGGGCGGAATGCCCCAATGCGAGTCGACCC